>DALYUA010000129.1:0-8076 GCA_031993245.1 Buttiauxella sp.
CTTCCGTCATCGGTAAACCAGCCGGAACCTGCGGGCCGCGACTGTTTTCACGCAGAAAGCGCTTAACAATACGCTCTTCAAGCGAGTGGAAGCTGATAATGGATAAACGGCCGCCCGGAGCCAGCGCGTCGATAGATCCTTTCAGGGCCTTTTCGATCTCTTCTAATTCGCTATTGATCCAGATACGAATTGCCTGGAAGGTACGCGTTGCCGGATGTTTAAATTTATCTTTGACCGGCATCGCCGCTGCCACAACGGCTGCTAGTTCTTTGGTACGGGTCATCGGCTGTTCGCGGTTACGCTCAATAATGGCGCGCGCGATGCGTTTGCCAAATTTCTCTTCGCCATAGGTTTTAATGACCCATGCGATGTCGGCTTCGTCTGCGGTAAGCAGCCACTGAGCGGCTGATTGTCCGCGCGTTGGATCCATACGCATATCCAGCGGGCCGTCGCGCATAAACGAAAAGCCGCGTTCTGCGTCGTCAAGCTGCGGTGAGGAAACGCCGAGATCGAGCAAAATGCCGTCGATTTTGCCTTGCAGGTCGCGTTCGCGTACATATTCCGCCAGCTCGGAAAAAGGGCCGTGAATGATATTGAATCGCGGATCGTCAATAGCCTGAGCCGCAGCAATAGCCTGCGGATCGCGGTCGATAGCCAGCAGGCGGCCTTCTGCGCCCAGTTGCGAAAGGATCAGTCGTGAATGGCCGCCGCGACCAAAAGTGCCATCAATGTAAATGCCATCGTGACGAATATTAAGGCCGTTTACGGCCTCATCAAGCAGCACCGTAGTGTGTTTAAAATTTTCCATCATTACTTATAGTGACAAGTCCTGCAGGCGTTCCGACAAACCGGTTGTCGTTTCCTGCTCAGCGTCGATGTCTTCCTTGATCTGTTGATGCCAGGTCGCTTCATCCCACAGTTCAAATTTATTGAACTGCCCGACCAGCATGACTTCTTTGGTCAACCCGGCGTGCTGGCGTAAAACAGGCGCCACCAGTAATCGCCCGGCACTGTCCATTTGGCATTCACTGGCATGACCAAGCAAAAGCCGTTGCACACGGCGCTCTACTGGATTCATGCTCGACAAACGGGCTAGCTTTTGTTCAATAATTTCCCACTCGGGGAGGGTATAAAGCAGCAGGCAGGGATGATGGATGTCGATGGTGCATACCATCTGACCTTCAGAGATGTCGACAAGCTTTTCCCGATATCGGGTGGGTACGGCAAGCCGCCCTTTGCTGTCGAGATTGACTAACGTTGCTCCACGGAACATGCCAGCCTCATCCTAAATTGATCCTTTCCACCACTTTCCCCCACAAATTCCCACCCAAAGGAGTTTACGGAGCGGAGGAAAAGCTTGTCAAGCAAGCCTCGCGGCACAGGGAAATAAATTTTCCCGCTTAATCGGTTGATTAATGGCTGGCATGAAAAGCACTGCAGGAGCGAAGCAAAATTAACAGTATGAATATTTGAAAGAAAAGAGACGAATAAACATGCAGTTCGTTAAATTCACTAAAAACCTGATAACAAAACTATTAAGTACTCAGTTTGCGACGCGGTCGGCATTTTAAGGTATTTCCCCGCAGGATAACAGCGTCAGATGGAGGTGAAATGCAGTCCAGAGGCGGGTCCGGAGATAAGGAGATGGCTATCGTTTAATTATCCGACACTTTTAACGACTGGTATGTAACAAAATAATACAGCGAACCGAATTAATCTTTTAAAGTTGCGTTTTTTTACCTTCACCTGCAAATATTTAATTCCTGGAAATAATAAGGGAATTTTAAAGGAGAAAATTCTCAAATTAACAAAGGCAGCCGAAACTGCCTTTAATAGTTAATGACGGCTTAAGCTGCCACGACGATAAAGGTTGCGGCGAATCCTGGTAAGTCCTGGTTTAGGTTTTCGCGGTTCATCAAGGCTTGCGAGCACCAGCTCCAGCACGCGCTCCGCAACGTCACGATGGCGCTGCGCCACCGCCAGTACAGGACATTGCAAGAAATCAAGCAGCTCATGATCGCCAAAGGTGGCGATAGCAAGTTCAGAAGGCAAACGTCCTTCGCGACGCAGTGTGACATCCATAACGCCCTGCAGCAGAGCGAAAGAAGTGGTGTATAACGCTTGCGGCATCGGATGCGTTTCCAACCACTTTTCGAAAAGCTGGGCTGCAGCTTCACGCTCATAACTGTTCGCATAGAGGAAATGGACTTCGCGAGGATCGCCCTCCCAGGCCGTACGAAACCCTTGTTCACGCAGAAAGCTGACGGATAATTCCGGCAACGCGCCGAGATAAAGAATCGTGTCGCCCGGGAATTTGCGCAGTTCTTGCGCGAGCATTTCAGCATCATCCTGATCGGCACCCACCACGCTTGTAAAATGTTCACGATCCAATGCGCGGTCCAGCGCGATAATTGGGAAAGGATCGTTAGCCCAGCGTTGATAGAAAGGGTGCTCAGGCGGGAGGGATGTTGAAACGATTATGGCATCAACCTGGCGCTGTAGAAGATGCTCAATACAACGCATCTCGTTGTCGGGCAGATCTTCCGAGCAGGCGATGAGCAACTGATAACCGCGCTGGCGAGCCTGGCGTTCAAGGTAGTTCGCAATTCGGGTGTAACTGGTGTTTTCCAGATCCGGGATAACGAGGCCAATAGAGCGTGTACGACCCGCTCGTAAACCCGCCGCCACGGCATTTGGGTGGTAGTTATGTTCGCGTACAACTGCCATGACTTTCTCAACGGTTTTATCACTGACTCGATACTGCTTTGCTTTACCGTTGATGACGTAGCTCGCCGTGGTGCGCGAAACTCCGGCCAGGCGCGCGATTTCATCCAATTTCACAGTAGCCCCTTAATCAGTAGGTTATCCATAACCATACCCTGGTCATGGTTACAACGTTGACATCTAAGCGCAGAATAATACCTCCGGCAACCGCTTTTGCAGGCAGTCGTCGGGAAGTTTGCAAAAAAAAGCCCGGTATTGATTACCGGGCTTGTGAATCAGATCACATTTATGGCTAACGCATTATTTTATCGCCGCGCGAAACGCCGACGATGCCCGAACGCGCGACTTCAACGATTTTTGCCACTTCGCGGGTAGCGTTCAGGAAAGCATCAAGCTTATCGCTGGTGCCGGCAAGCTGAACCGTGTACAGCGTTGGCGTGACGTCAATAATTTGCCCGCGGAAAATCTCCGCGTTGCGTTTTACCTCTTCACGCCCGTAACCGCTGGCCTGAACCTTTACCAGCATGATTTCACGTTCGACGTGTGCGCCCTGCCCCAGCTCGCTTACCCGTAAAACATCCACCAGTTTATGGAGCTGCTTCTCGATCTGCTCAAGCACTTTTTCATCGCCAACGGTCTGTATAGTCATGCGCGACAGGGTTGGATCGTCCGTTGGCGCAACGGTCAGGCTTTCAATGTTATAGCCACGTTGAGAGAACAGCCCGATAACGCGGGAAAGCGCCCCGGATTCGTTTTCCAGTAAGACAGATAATATCCGGCGCATATCAGGTTCTCTCCGTTTTGCTTAACCACATTTCGTCCATTCCCCCGCCGCGGATCTGCATCGGGTAAACGTGCTCTGTTCCATCTACCGTGACATCCACGAACACCAGACGCTGATTTTTTACCGCTTCCAGCGCTTCCGCCAGCTTGCTTTCCAGTTCGTCGGGTTGAGTAATACTGATGCCGACGTGCCCGTAAGCTTCCGCCAGGCGAACAAAATCAGGCAGCGACTCCATATAAGACTGGGAATGCCGGCCAGAATAAATCATGTCCTGCCACTGTTTAACCATGCCGAGATAGCGGTTGTTAAGATTCAATACCAACACCGGTAAGCCGTACTGCAGCGCGGTAGAGAGTTCCTGAATATTCATCTGAATACTGCCATCGCCGGTCACGCACACCACGGTTTCTTCAGGTAGCGCAAGCTTCACGCCAAGCGCTGCCGGCAAGCCGAAGCCCATGGTGCCAAGCCCGCCGGAGTTTATCCAACGACGAGGTTCGTCAAAGGTATAGTAGAGGGCTGCGAACATCTGGTGCTGACCAACGTCAGAGGTCACGTATGCCTCGCCATTAGTGAGCTTATAAATAGTTTCGATAACCGCCTGAGGCTTAATTTTTCCGCTTTCGCGGTCGAATTCCAGACACTGCTTTGCACGCCAGTGTTCAATCTGTTGCCACCAGTCGCGAATATCATCGCAGGGCTGGGAAGTTTCTTCCTGAATAAGCAGTTCGAGCATCTGCTGCAGCACCTGGCGGGCATCGCCCACGACAGGAATATCTGCGCTAACCGTTTTCGAAATGGAGGTCGGGTCGATATCAATGTGCAGCACGGTGGCATTCGGGCAATATTTTGCCAGATTATTGGTTGTGCGGTCGTCAAACCTTACGCCTACGCCAAAAATCACGTCCGAATTATGCATGACCATGTTGGCTTCATATGTCCCGTGCATACCTAACATACCCAGCGCCTGCCGGTGCGTACCTGGAAATGCCCCCAGCCCCATTAAAGAAGAGACGACGGGAATGTTCAGCTTCTCGGCAATTTCACGCAGTTCTGCATGGCAGGCAGAGGTTATCGCGCCGCCTCCCACATACAACACCGGCTTTTTCGCGGCCAGCAAAGTCTGCAAGGCACGTTTTATCTGCCCTTTATGACCCTGCGTAGTCGGATTATACGAACGCATGTTCACCATCGCCGGATAACTATAAGGAAACTTATTTGCCGGGCTCATAATATCTTTCGGCAAATCAACTACTACAGGCCCCGGTCGACCGCTGGCGGCCAACCAGAACGCTTTTTTGATAATGCCTGGAATATCTTCCGCCTGCTTAACCAGGAAGCTATGTTTCACCACCGGGCGCGAGATCCCTACCATATCGCATTCCTGGAAAGCATCGTAACCGATCAGGGAGGTAGCGACCTGGCCTGACAGCACTACCAGGGGAATGGAGTCCATATAAGCAGTAGCGATACCGGTTATGGCATTTGTTGCGCCGGGCCCTGAAGTCACCAGCACAACCCCGACTTCTCCGGTTGCTCGTGCCAGTCCATCAGCCATATGTACGGCAGCTTGCTCATGGCGTACCAGCACATGATCAATTCCACCAATGGTATGGAGCGCATCGTAAATATCGAGTACGGCGCCCCCCGGATAGCCGAATACATGCTTAACGCCCTGATCGATTAACGATCGGACGACCATCTCGGCTCCTGACAACATCTCCATGGCTTGCCTCCAGGCTCACGTTTTTAACTGACGGCAGAACTCATTTCCGCGCGGTCATTAAGACAGAATTTTCGTTCTGCCTGACTTTTTATTTTAAGTACTCCTCCTAACATAACCGTTGAAAATCAGGCAATCAATCGCACGGCAAGGGAGCTACGTCATTGCTTTTAACTTCCCTGGTACAATATACCGACATGACGGAGTTAAGCCCTGGTCATAAGCAAATACTATTGTTGAATATATTATTAATTTAACAATTACAGGTGGAATCTAATTAACGACGGGAATTTTATCGATAGCGAGACGACGCTCAGAAAGTGCTACAGCATAAAATGCTGCTTTACAGGCCACGATAAGGAAAATCGTCCTGTTTTCTTCCGCCGTCTCATCCAGATAGCAATCGGGGATTATCTGCAACAAATAGATGTAAGTAATTTTGCCATCCACTGGTGCCCCCTGTCTCTGTCTGCAGACTCATGCCAGGAGAGATAACAGGTGCGCTTATTTTCCTTAAGCGGAAGAGGAAATATTTTTAGCTGCAAACTTTCGGAAAATTCTTCGGCTAACCAGCGAGGCGCTATTGCCACTAAATGCGTTTGCGATACCACGTTTAGCACGCTTGTCAGCGCCATGCCTTGATAAGAAATACAGGACTGTCTTTGCGGGGTCTGATACCAGGGAGAGCTAAAAGAAGCGAAACGATCCAGTGAAACCACTGCATGCGGCTCTTTATAAATATCCCTCACTCTCAACGTTGTTATCAATCGAGGATGTTTTTGACTCGCTACCAGAACCATTTCGTCTTCAAAAAGCGGTAGACAGGAAAAATCTGGACGCAGAAATTCATCATAGCTGATAACAAATTCTGTTTCCTGATACCGTAGCTGGTGTTCAATATCTTTATTTAAACAGGATTTAAACGACAACTGAATATTGGGCGCCAATTTCTTGACATGATAAAAAATGACGGAGGTCAGTAAATTATCGAGTGGACTGCTGACACAAAGATTAAAAATCCGCGTACTCTCCGCGGGATCAAATCCCGCCCCCGGCAGCTCATTTTGCACAAGGTGTAAGGCCTGTCGCACTACGCCAAACAGTTGAAAAGCTCGGGCTGTGGGCTGTATGCCGCGCCCATGGCGTACAAACAGCTCATCATTGAACATAATTTTAAGGCGCGCAACTGCATTGCTGACCGCGGGCTGCGACATCCCAAGTAATTGCACTGCTTTGGTGATGTTTTGAACCTGCATCACCGCATCAAAAACAGTCAGCAAATTTAAATCCACTGTCCGTAGCTGGTATTTATCCCCTTCGCTAACGGGCGGGCTTTTTATATAATTATCAGGCATGATTTCACTCCAGTAAAAGGGCAATTCCTTCTGCACAGAAGGTGCTATAAACAATTCCTTTCAACCTTTCAAAATATACTGGTAGCAACGATAAGCAGATCCACTGTCTTAAAGCCTTGCCATCCTGCTAAGATACGGCTGGCACAAGGGTATGTTATTGCAGCAACAAATCCCTCAGGCAATCCGTATTTTTCCAACGTAGTTTGCAGGCAGATAATAAAATCATAAAACGAACCAATGTACAATTATTTGCGTGGCAAATAATCAACCAGGAATTGATAAATAATTTAAATGAGTTTCAGAAAACTTTAGGAATACATCCTATAAATTTATCTTTATCCTTAGTAAAAACAAAAAGCCGCTGATAGCAAGATGGGAAATCAGAGCGCCCATAATGAAATTTTCCTTATGAAACCACCGGGGCTTTCACTGGTTTCACAGGTTGTCTACTGATAAAAGATCCGGTTTATGCATCGTTAGTATATTTTCGGACTTTTGTCTTTTTTAGCATAATTACCTGATCATGCAATCCACTGAATATAACCATATTACTATTCCTCCGCCGCTGAGGGTTGACACGGCAAAGCAGATCAAGTACCAATAAATGCATATCGCAAACGCTTGAGGCCTGAAACATGATTCGCACCCATCGCCTACTAGTTCTCCTACTAAACGCATCTTATTTGCGCGGTAGACTGGTGGGCGACATCAAGCGTTGATTCAAGCCATCAGACTGAAAAAACCCGCGCCGCTGCGCGGGTTTTTTTATGCCCCCAGCATCGGCGCTAAAACAAAACAAGGACCATAACATGAGCCAGCAAGTCATAATTTTTGATACGACCTTACGTGATGGCGAGCAAGCGCTGCAGGCCAGCCTGAGTGTGAAAGAGAAGCTGCAGATAGCCATGGCACTGGAACGTATGGGGGTTGATGTTATGGAAGTCGGTTTCCCGGTTTCCTCGCCTGGTGACTTTGAATCTGTACAAACTATTGCCCGCACCATTAAAAATAGCCGAGTGTGCGCCCTGGCCCGCTGCGTAGAAAAAGATATTGATGTCGCAGCGGAATCATTGAAGGTTGCAGAAGCATTCCGAATTCACACCTTTATCGCCACCTCGCCAATGCATATCGCGACCAAGCTGCGCAGTACGCTGGATGAAGTGATTGAGCGCTCGATTTATATGATAAAGCGCGCCCGTAATTATACCGACGATGTTGAATTCTCCTGCGAAGATGCCGGACGAACCCCTATTGCCGATCTGGCGCGCGTAGTAGAAGCCGCAATTAACGCAGGCGCAACCACTATCAATATCCCCGACACTGTCGGATACACCATGCCTTTCGAGTTCGCTTCAATTATTAGCGGCCTGTATGAACGAGTGCCGAATATCGATAAAGCTATCATCTCCGTACATACCCATGATGACTTAGGCCTGGCTGTTGGTAACGCCATGGCGGCCGTGCATGCTGGCGCGCGTCAGGTTGAAGGC
>DALYUA010000130.1:0-3607 GCA_031993245.1 Buttiauxella sp.
AAAGCTGCTTAAGCGAATGACCTCCGCGATCACGTTAATATTAGGCGTATTGTTATTGCTTGCCGCGTGGCGTCCGCCGGAGATGATCATCTGGCTTAACCTGCTGGCTTTTGGTGGGCTTGAAGCCGTCTTCCTCTGGCCGCTGGTGCTGGGTCTGTACTGGGAGCGTGCTAATGCGGCGGGGGCGTTGAGCGCGATGATCGTCGGCGGCGTGCTGTACGCCCTGCTGGCAAGCTTTAATATCCAGCCGTTCAGCTTCCACCCGATTGTTCCTTCACTATTATTAAGTTTGCTGGCCTTCGTAATCGGCAACCGCTTTGGCCATACGCTGCCGGCGCCAGCGCTCGTTTCACCTACTGATAAATAAAGAGTTTTGCCATGCCATGGATTCAACTGAAGATTAATACTACCGGCTCAAATGCTGAAGAACTCGGCGATGCCCTGATTGAAAGCGGATCGGTATCCGTGACGTTTCAGGACACGCACGACACGCCGGTATTTGAACCCCTGCCGGGTGAAACTCGCCTGTGGGGCGATACTGACGTGATTGGCCTGTTTGACGCAGAAGCCGATATGCAAGAGGTGGTCGCCATTCTTGAAACTCATCCTCTGCTCGGCCAGGGTTTTCGCCATAAAATCGAACAGCTGGAAGATAAAGACTGGGAGCGTGAGTGGATGGATAACTTCCACCCGATGCGCTTCGGTAAGCGTTTGTGGATTTGCCCGAGCTGGCGCGACGTGCCTGACGCAAATGCCGTGAATGTGATGCTTGATCCAGGCCTGGCGTTCGGTACCGGCACGCATCCAACGACGTCTCTTTGTCTTGAATGGTTAGACGGCCTGGATCTGGAAGGTAAAACAGTTATCGATTTCGGCTGCGGCTCCGGCATTCTGGCTATTGCCGCTTTGAAGCTGGGTGCGGCGAGAGCCATCGGCATAGATATCGATCCTCAGGCGATTCAGGCCAGCCGCGACAACGCCCAGCGTAACGGTGTTTCTGAACGTCTGGAACTGTATCTGCCAAAAGACCAACCAGAAGCCATGAGCGCCGATGTGGTGGTCGCTAATATCCTCGCAGGCCCATTGCGTGAACTGGCACCGTTAATCAGCGTCCTGCCCGTTCAGGGCGGTTTTCTGGGCCTTTCAGGCGTGCTGGCAAGACAGGCGGAAGGCGTTTGTGAAGCCTACGTGGATAAATTTACGCTCGATCCGGTTGCCGAAAAAGAAGAGTGGTGCCGTATTACGGGCATCAAACGCTAAGGCTTCAGGGGCCGTTGCGCCCCTCTTTTCAGCATAATAATGAGGCCTTGCTCGCATAAAAACACCGAAATCGAGCAGAAACTCAGCAGTTTATCTGGTGGCAGCGCCTTTAATAGCGGTTAATTGCTGATGATTTTCAGCAAAATTCAAAAGAGCACAAATTAACCAAATTCAATTATCTTATTGATAAAACTAAAAAATAAAATAAAGAATCGGTAAAGCTGCATGATTCATTGATCTACAGCAGCGGATTGCTCAAAGTTTGTCCTTTCATCTCGGGTAAAAAATGCGTAATATACGCCGCCTTGCAGGTACAGTATGGTCATTTCTTAACTCATGCGCATCGGACACCACCAGCTTAGAAATCGCCTTATCGCAGCACCAATGGCTGGCATTACCGACAGACCATTCAGGACACTGTGTTATGAGATGGGAGCAGGTTTAACCGTTTCCGAGATGATGTCTTCTAACCCGGAAGTTTGGGCGAGCGACAAATCCCGTTTACGAATGGTGCATGTTGATGAGCCGGGTATTCGCACCGTGCAGATTGCCGGAAGCGATCCTGAAGAGATGGCAGAAGCCGCACGCATTAACGTGGCTAATGGCGCCCAGATTATTGATATCAATATGGGTTGCCCGGCGAAGAAAGTGAATCGCAAACTGGCAGGTTCAGCCCTTCTGCAGTACCCGAGTCTGGTGAAGTCTATCGTGACGACGGTAGTGAAGGCGGTGGACGTTCCTGTGACGTTAAAGATTCGCACTGGCTGGGATACGGCGCACCGTAACTGTGTAGAGATTGCCCAACTGGCTGAAGAATGTGGCATTCAGGCCCTGACAATTCACGGACGCACACGCGCCTGTTTATTCCAGGGAAACGCTGAGTACGACAGTATTCGGGCAGTTAAGCAGAAAGTTTCCATTCCGGTTATCGCGAATGGTGACATTACTGACCCGCTTAAAGCCAGAGCCGTGCTCGACTATACAGGGGCTGATGCTCTGATGATAGGACGTGCGGCTCAGGGAAGACCCTGGATCTTTCGGGAAATCCAGCACTATCTGGACACTGGAGAGTTGCTTCCGCCCTTGCCTCTGGCAGAGGTGAAGCGCTTACTTTGTGCACATATTCGGGAACTCCATGACTTTTATGGTCAGGTAAAGGGATACCGAATTGCGCGCAAACACGTATCCTGGTATCTCCAGGAACACGCTCCGGATGACCAGTTTCGGCGCACATTCAACGCCATTGAGGATGCAAGCGAACAGCTTGAGGCGTTGGAGGCATACTTCGAAAATTTTGCGTAAACAGAAATAAAGAGCTGACAGAACTATGTTCGAACAACGCGTAAATTCTGACGTACTGACCGTTTCTACCGTTAACTCTCAGGACCAGGTTACCCAAAAACCCCTGCGTGACTCCGTGAAACAGGCACTGAAGAACTATTTTGCTCAATTGAATGGTCAAGATGTAAACGATCTGTATGAGCTGGTACTGGCTGAAGTAGAGCAGCCATTGTTGGACATGGTGATGCAATACACCCGTGGCAACCAAACCCGTGCCGCTCTGATGATGGGCATCAACCGTGGTACGCTGCGCAAGAAACTGAAAAAATACGGCATGAACTGATACTAATCAGTTAGTGTTGTTTAAGAAGGCGCAACCCGGCATGGGGAAGCGCCTTTTTTATTGCCTGAATGCTTAGCCTTTCTCCCTTTTCTCTCCATAGTCTTGCCTCTGCGCTCCCTTTTCTCCACTTTGTTTACAGAGCACATTAATTGCAATTATTTCCCTCTCCTTGCGCATTGATGGCGGTGATAAAATAAGCGTATTCACACCGGGGTGGATTTTGCGAAGACTCAGTGTGCTTTCCAGCGCACCAGCGAGAGTTATCCCTGCCCCGGGGTTTGTATCCATGAGGTTTGAAAATGAAAAAGTTAATCGCAGCTGCCCTGCTTTCCACACTTCTGGCTGGATGTGCGACCAATTCACCTTGCGTGCCGGTCTATGACGATCAGGGCCGTCTGGTGCATACCAACACTTGTATGAAAGGCACAACGCAGGATAACTGGGAAACAGCAGGCGCTATCGCCGGAGGCGCGGCGGCCGTTGCAGGGTTAACCCTGGGTATCGTCGCCCTGACGAAGTAACATGAAAAGCGCGGGTAGCCCTCGCGCTTTTTTGTTTTGCCTATTCATCCGTTTGCATGCCACATCGTGATAACCCTCACATTCCATCCTGAATGCTATCGTCGCTACTATTAACGCCTGAAACCAGCTTCTTTCGCCCTATCAAATTCTGAGCATTTTTTGCTCCGAAATGTGGCGCAGGTTTCAATTTTGCACCGATTCG
>DALYUA010000130.1:3617-8075 GCA_031993245.1 Buttiauxella sp.
ACCGATTCGGGGCGTTAAGCGCATATTTTCCTGTCTACACTCAGCTTACTGCGGCAAGCGTACACGCAATACGTCCGCTGCAATCCTGGCATTGCCTTTGCTTTAAAGAAACAGGCAGATGCCACAGACAGGAAAACGGCGCCTCAGGGAGCCATAAATATAACGATAATTTCTACACACAGGATGCATTATGAAAAAGTTAATGATAGCCACTCTGGTTGCAGCCGGTTCGTTGTTAGCCCTTGCAGGTCAGGCCCATGCCGGGACCTCGCTTGATGCAGTGAAAAAGAAAGGCTTTGTACAATGCGGCATCAGTGACGGCCTGCCGGGTTTCTCTTATGCCGACGCGAGCGGCAAATTCACCGGTATTGATGTGGACGTTTGTCGTGGCGTGGCCGCTGCGGTATTTGGCGATGCCTCTAAAGTTAAATACACGCCGCTGACCGCTAAAGAGCGTTTCACCGCATTGCAGTCTGGCGAAGTGGATATCCTTTCTCGTAATACTACCTGGACCTCCTCGCGCGATGCGGGCATGGGCATGATTTTCACCGGCGTGACCTATTACGACGGCATCGGCTTCCTGACGCATAACAAAGCTGGCCTGAAGAGCGCGAAAGAGCTGGATGGCGCAACGGTTTGTATCCAGGCCGGCACTGACACCGAGCTGAACGTGGCGGACTATTTCAAAGCCAATAAGATGAATTACACGCCGGTAACCTTCGATCGTTCCGACGAATCCGCTAAGGCACTGGAGTCAGGCCGCTGCGATACTCTCGCCTCCGATCAGTCCCAGCTATACGCGCTGCGTATCAAGCTGAGCAATCCGGCTGAATGGATCGTTCTGCCAGAAGTGATTTCCAAAGAGCCGCTGGGTCCGGTAGTTCGTCGTGGTGATGAAGACTGGTTCGCCATTGTGCGCTGGACGTTGTTCGCCATGCTGAATGCCGAAGAGATGGGCGTGGATTCTAAAAACGTCGATCAGATGGCGGCCAATCCGACAACCCCGGATATGGCGCATCTGTTAGGGAAAGAAGGTGACTTTGGCAAGGACCTGAAGCTCGACAACAAATGGGCCTATAACATCATCAAACAGGTCGGCAACTACGCCGAGATTTTCGAGCACAACGTCGGTTCCGAAAGCCCGCTAAAAATTAAACGTGGTCAGAACAATCTGTGGAATAAAGGTGGCATCCAGTACGCTCCGCCAGTTCGCTAAGCGAAACGTCAGAAATGGGCACCGCTCAGGTGGTGCCCAGGGTTTGAGTTTACGTTACTGAGGTTCGCTTATGTTCCAACGTCGCCCAACCGTAAAAGGAGACCTCTCCTTTTCTAATCCCAGGGTTCGTGCATGGCTGTACCAGATTATCGCCGTCGCTATCGTTGTTGGCATTGCGGCTTACCTGATACACAACACCGTCACTAACCTTAACAATCGCGGCATCACCTCAGGTTTTGCGTTTCTTGAGCGCAGCGCCGGTTTTGGCATCGTTCAGCATCTTATTGATTATGAGCAGGGTGATACCTACGGCCGGGTTTTTGTTGTCGGGTTATTGAATACCTTGCTGGTATCCGCGCTGTGTATCCTGTTTGCATCTTTCATCGGTTTCTTTCTGGGTCTTGCACGCCTGTCTGAAAACTGGCTGCTGCGCAAGCTGTCGACCATCTACATTGAGACGTTCCGCAATATCCCGCCGCTGCTGCAAATCTTTTTCTGGTACTTTGCCGTGCTGCGTAACCTGCCCGGCCCTCGTCAGGCGGTGAATGCATTTGACCTGCTCTTTCTCAGCAACCGCGGATTATATATTCCTTCACCGCAGGTGGGAGAAGGAGCGCTGGCTTTTGTTGTAGCGATAATAGCGGCGATTGCCGTTTCTGCTGGTCTCTTTCGCTATAACAAAACGCATCAAATCAAAACCGGACAGCTTCGTCGTACGTGGCCTGTCGCGCTGGGATTGTTGCTTTTACTGCCGGCTATAGCGCTGTGGACTTTCGGTGCGGCGCTACACTGGGACGTGCCTGCCCTGCGCGGCTTTAACTTTCGCGGCGGGATGGTTCTTATTCCTGAACTGGCGGCTTTGACTCTCGCCCTGTCGGTTTATACCTCAGCTTTTATCGCAGAGATTATCCGCTCCGGTATTCAGTCAGTACCCTATGGTCAGCATGAAGCCGCTCGTTCCCTTGCGCTACCCAATACGGTGACGTTACGCCAAGTTATTATTCCTCAGGCCCTGCGAGTCATTATTCCGCCTCTGACCAGCCAGTATCTCAATATCGTGAAAAACTCCTCCCTGGCAGCAGCTATTGGCTACCCGGATATGGTGTCGCTGTTTGCGGGTACGGTGCTAAATCAAACCGGGCAGGCTATTGAAACTATTGCTATTACCATGTCGGTTTATCTGATTATCAGCCTGAGCATCTCGCTGCTGATGAATATTTACAACCGTCGAATAGCCCTGATTGAGCGTTAAGGAACCATGATGACGAAAGCATTAATATCCCATCAGGCTCCCCCGAAAGCCGCTCGTTCGGGTCCGCTGCAATGGGTTCGTAAGAATCTGTTTTCAAGCTGGTCAAATAGTCTGCTGACGCTCTTCTGTTTATGGATGATGTGGGAGCTTATTCCGCCGCTGCTTAACTGGGCCATTTTCCAGGCAAACTGGTTTGGCGAGACACGAGCCGACTGCACCAAAGAAGGAGCATGCTGGGTATTCATTCACGCCCGCTTCGGCCAGTTCATGTATGGGCTTTATCCTCACGATCAGCGCTGGCGCATCAATCTCGCGTTGATTATCGGCCTGCTCTCCATCGTACCAATGTTCTGGAATGCTATGCCTCGTCGCGGACGTTATATCGCGGCCTGGGCAATCATCTACCCGCTGGTTGTCTGGTGGTTAATGTATGGCGGTTTTCTCGGGCTTGAGCGTGTGGAAACCCGCCAGTGGGGAGGCCTGACGTTAACGCTTATTATCGCTTCCGTAGGAATAGCTGGTGCTTTGCCGCTGGGGATCCTGCTGGCGCTAGGACGTCGTTCGCGCATGCCGGTGGTGAGGATCCTGTCTGTCGTATTTATTGAGTTCTGGCGTGGCGTTCCACTGATCACCGTGCTGTTTATGTCATCGGTCATGCTGCCGCTGTTCCTTGCCGAGGGCACAAGCATCGATAAGCTGATTCGTGCCCTGGTCGGTGTGATCCTCTTCCAGTCGGCCTATGTTGCCGAGGTTGTCCGCGGTGGCTTACAGGCATTGCCTAAAGGCCAATACGAGGCGGCAGAATCTCTGGCTCTTGGCTACTGGAAAACACAGGGACTGGTGATTTTACCGCAGGCGTTAAAACTGGTGATCCCGGGACTGGTCAATACGATCATTGCGCTCTTTAAAGACACAAGCCTTGTGATCATCATTGGCCTGTTCGATCTGTTCAGTAGCGTGCAACAGGCCACCGTGGATCCCGCCTGGTTGGGCATGTCTACGGAAGGTTATGTTTTTGCCGCCCTGATCTACTGGGCTTTCTGTTTCAGCATGTCGCGCTACAGCCAGCATCTGGAGAAGCGCTTTAACACCGGGCGAGCACCGCACTAAGGATAAAAATGAACCAAACTATTAAGCAACCTGCTGACGCGATGATCATCCTTGAGAACGTGAATAAATGGTTCGGGCAGTTTCACGTTTTAAAGGACATAAACCTGACGGTTAAGCAAGGTGAGCGTATCGTACTTTGCGGACCGTCAGGCTCCGGCAAATCAACCACCATCCGCTGTATTAACCATCTTGAAGAGCATCAAAAAGGCCGTATCGTTGTAGACGGAACGGAGCTGAACGATGACTTGCGTAATATTGAGAAAGTGCGCACTGAGGTAGGGATGGTTTTCCAGCACTTTAACCTTTTCCCTCATCTGACCGTGCTGCAAAACTGCACGCTGGCGCCAATCTGGGTAAAAAAGATGCCGAAGAGAGAGGCCGAAGCGCTTGGCATGCACTATCTGGAGCGAGTACGTATCGCGGAGCACGCCCATAAGTTTCCCGGCCAAATATCCGGCGGGCAGCAGCAACGCGTGGCGATCGCCCGTTCGCTGTGTATGAAGCCCAGGATTATGCTTTTTGACGAACCCACCTCGGCGCTCGATCCTGAAATGGTCAAGGAAGTGCTGGATACCATGATCGGACTTGCGCAATCAGGTATGACAATGCTATGCGTAACGCACGAAATGGGCTTTGCCAGAACGGTCGCCGACAGGGTGATCTTTATGGATCGCGGTGAGATTGTTGAGCAGGCGCCGCCGGATGAATTCTTTGCCCATCCGAAGTCAGAGCGTACGCGCGCATTCCTGTCTCAGGTTATTCATTGATATATTTTGGGTATGATGCAAAACAAAAAGGCCATCCTTGCGGATGGCCTTCATGTTTATTTGGAGCCTGGCAGTTCCCTACTCTCGCATGGGGAGACCCCACACTACCATCG
>DALYUA010000131.1:0-8063 GCA_031993245.1 Buttiauxella sp.
CCATACATTCCACCGACTAATTCATCGTCTTCCCAGACCTCAACGGAATGCGCGTAGCCCAACTCATGCAGGCGCGTATAGGCCACCGTGATATCACCGGTAATCCAGGTACCCTCATTGCGATCGTTGGCACAGCCCGTGATTACTTTTTCAAAAGCATGATTTAGCGTCACCCGGTAGGGGGAGCGTTTGTGAAACCGCTTCATGCTGCGGCTAAGGTGGAATTGCTCGGGAAAAAGTACCGCTCGTGGATCCGGGGACCACCACAAAATAGGATCCCCGGGCGAGAACCACGGGAAAATGCCGCGTTGGTATGCCATCAGCAATCGGGCCGGACTCAGATCTCCCCCAAGCGCCAGTAAGCCATTAGGTTCACGTAACGCCCCTTCCGGTGAAGGGAAGGCAATAGAGTCACGAGAAAGCTGTATCAGGCGCATGACTGTAACACTCCACCACGAAGCTTGTTGATTGATAATAGACTATGCGCAGAGGTTACAAACGCTGGTGGAACTGGTAATAACGTCCACCCGTCGCCATCAATTCTGCATGATTACCTTGCTCAATAATTTGTCCGTTGTCCATCACAATTATGCTGTCAAAACTTGCCAGGCCTCGCAGGCGGTGAGTGACCATCAGAACCGTTTTTTCTGCGGTCACTTCCGCCAGTAGCTCCAGAATCTGGCGTTCGGTTTCGGCATCCAGTCCTTCGGTCGGTTCGTCGAGTAGCATCAGTGGAGCGTCGTGTAATAACGCCCTGGCGATAGCCAGACGGCGCAGCTCGCCGCCGGAAAGCTGGCGTCCTCCTTCCCCAAGCCAGCTATTAAGCCCCGCATCAGGCAGCAGTTTTCCGAGCCCGACGCGTTCGAGCATTGTGCTTAGCTGCTCATCGCTTGCCTGCGGTGCCGCCAGCAGCAGGTTGTCGCGCAGGGTTGCGCTAAACAGATGGACGCGTTGCGGCACAACGCTTGTTGCGGCGCGTAAAGTGCTTTCATCCAGCTCGCTCAGCGGTTTGCCGTTGAGATGAATTTCGCCCTGCAGCGGATCCCAGGCTCGGGTGAGCAATTGCAACAGCGTTGATTTACCGCAGCCGGTACGGCCCAGGATAGCGACGTGCTGTCCAGCTTTAACGGACAGAGAAATATCCTTTAACGCGCCTTGTGACTGGTGCGGATAGGTAAAGTCGACTTGTTTAATCTCCAGAGAAACCTGCGTGAGCGTCCCGGACGAACCCGTAACGAAAGACACTTCAGGCTGCTGGCTGGTAATTTGGCTCACCCGTAGCGCTGAGGCGATAACCTGTCCAAGATGCTGAAACGCGCCGGTAACGGGTGCCAGCGCTTCGAAGGCCGCCAGCGCGCAGAAAACGAACAAAGCAATGAGCGCGCCGGGCGAACTGTTGCCGCCAACGCCCGCCGCCGCCATCCACAGCATAACTACCACAGCCAGACCGCCAATCAACAGCATCACCGCTTGTGAAAGCGCCGTCAGTTCAGACTGGCGACGTTGCGCTTCATGCCAGGCGTACTCCGTAGCATCAAGCTGCTCGCGATAGCGCCTGGCTGCGCCGAAAATAGTTAATTCCGCGTGGCCCTGCAACCATGCAGTTAACTGCTGGCGATACCGCCCGCGGCTTACCGTCAGCGCTTCGCCCGTTGGCTTACCGGCGTAATAAAACAGCGGCGGAAGCACTATCAGCGTGGCCAGCATAATGGCACCCAGCGTTAAAGCCAGTTGAACATCCAGGAAGCTCAGGCCAAAGGTCACCACCACAATCACCACAAAAGCCCCGATCAGCGGAGACAACACGCGCAGATAAAGGTGATCGAGCGTATCGACATCGGCAACCAGACGGTTGAGCAGCTCACCCTGGCGAAAACGCGCCAGCCCGGCAGGGGAAAGGGGGAGCAACTTGCTGAAGGTAAACACGCGCAAATGCTGCAATACGCGGAAGGTTGCATCGTGGCTTACCAGCCGCTCGAAGTAGCGCCCGGCCGTTCGCGTGATTGCCGCACCGCGTACGCCGGCAGCAGGCAGCATATAGTTAAAGCTATAAATCCCGGCGACGCCTACAACCGCAGAAGCAGAAAGGAACCATCCGGAAAGAGTCAGCAAACCTATGCTGGCAAGCAGGGTTACGATAGCCAGCACAACACCCAATGAAAGCAGCCAGATATGGCGACGATAAAGCGTCAGGTAAGGCAGTAAAGCGCGCATCAAATTTCCTCCTTGCGATTGGCCAGGAGCTCGGCAAACGGGCCATCTGTCGCGGCAAGCGCCTGGAAATCGCCTTGCTGAACGATTTTGCCGTCACGCATCACCCAGATGTTATCCCAGCCGGCGATGTAATCGAGCTGATGAGTCACCATTACGGTGGTTTGCTGACGGGAAGCTTCGCCCAGCGCTTCCATGACGCGCTGTTCGCTGTGGGCATCAAGGCTTGCCGCCGGCTCATCGAGCAGTAGCAGCTGGCCTGGAACCAGTAACGCACGAGCAACCGCGACACGCTGCGCCTGGCCCACCGATAAACGCGCAGCCTGATCGCCTAACGGGGTATCGACGCCCTGCGGCAAAAGGGGAAGAAATTCGCTTACCGAGGCTTTGTCCAGGGCGGCGTTTAAAGCCGCGTCGCTGGCGTCAGGGGCGGCGAGTAAAACATTCTCTCGTAGCGTTGCAGCAGGAAGCTGTGGATTCTGACCGACCCAGCTTAACTGCTCGCGCCACCAGTCGGGATCGAGTTGGGATAGCTCAATACCGTTGACTCGTAGTTCGCCCTGATAGGGCAGGAAACCGGATAATACGTTCAGTAATGAGCTCTTACCCGCGCCACTTTGGCCGACAAGCACCACTCGCTGACCCGCTGCAAGCGTGAAGGACAGCGGCCCTGCAAGCGGCTGCCCTTCGGCAGATAAAATCGTCAGATTCCGCGCTTCAATGGTAAGTGGCGTGCCGCTGTTAAGCTTGACGTTACCGTTTTCTTGCTGCTGCAAAGGCGCGTCCAGGAATGTCATCAGGCTATCTGCCGCACCAACAGCCTGCGCTTTAGCATGATAAAACGTGCCTAAGTCACGCAAAGGCAGAAAAAATTCTGGCGCGAGGATCAGCGTCAGGAATCCTGCAAACAACGTTACGCCCGTACCGTAATGGCCGAAATTCAGTTCGCCCAGGTATGAGAATCCGAAATAAACAGCGACCAGCGCGATGGATAGCGAGGCGAAAAACTCCAGTACGCCTGATGAAAGAAATGCCAGGCGCAGCACTTCCATGGTGCGCTGGCGAAAATCCTGGGAAGCGGCGCGAATAGCTTCCGTTTCAGCCGCTCCCCGGTTAAACAGGCGCAGCGTTTCCATGCCACGTAGTCGATCGAGAAAATGACCGCTTAAGCGAGCGAGCGCCTGGAAATTGCGACGGTTGGCATCGGCTGCTCCCATCCCGACCATTGCCATAAACAGCGGAATCAACGGCGCCGTGCCAAGCAAAATGAGCGCGGCCGCCCAGTTGGAAGGGAAAATGGCGATGAGGATCAGCACCGGCACCATTACCGCCAGCGACATCTGCGGCAAATAGCGGGCGTAATAATCATGCATATCTTCGATCTGCTCGAGAACCAGCGTGGCCCAGCTTCCCACGGGCTTGCCCTGAATCCACGCGGGGCCTGCATGATGCAGGCGATCGAGCACCTTGCGGCGGATCTCCTGACGAATATGTTGCCCGGCATGGAATCCCACCTTCTCACGCAGCCATACAACCCACGCGCGCAGAATAAATACGAGCACAAGCAGGATAAACGGAAGCAGCAGGGCTTCCCGCGGAATGTTTTCCATGATCATATGGTCGAGCAGGCGAGCAAGGAGCCAGGCCTGGGCGACAATCAACAGACCGCTCACCAGCCCTAAAATGCGTGACAGCCCAAGCCAGCGGCGGGAGATAACACTTTGCTGCTTTAGCCAGCGGCTAAGCTCTTGTTGACGGGTTTTATTCATGGCATGCCAGTGCAGGTAGATAAAGGAATTATCAGGCAAAATTTGCTGGCAATGTTACAACGAGGAGAAAAGAAAGGCGACCTATTAAGGTCGCCTTCAGCGATGCAATATTTACTTCTTCTGTTCGGCGAGGCCGTCCAGATAACGCTCTGCGTCCAGTGCCGCCATACAGCCGGTCCCGGCAGAGGTGATTGCCTGGCGGTAGATATGATCCATAACGTCACCAGCGGCAAACACACCAGGGATGCTGGTTTGCGTCGCGTTGCCGTGAATGCCGGACTGTACTTTGATGTAGCCGTTTTCCAGCTCAAGCTGATCGGCAAAAATAGCCGTGTTCGGGCTGTGGCCGATCGCGACAAACAGACCCGCCACCGCTAACTCTTCAGTTTGGTCACTATTGTGGGCATCGCACAGACGCAGACCGCTCACGCCCATTTGATCGCCGGTGACTTCATCAAGCGTTTTATTGGTGTGCAGAACGATGTTGCCGTTTGCCACTTTATCCATCAAACGGTTAATAAGGATTTTTTCCGCGCGGAAGCTGTCGCGGCGGTGGATGAGATGCACTTCAGAAGCGATGTTGGCCAGATAAAGCGCTTCTTCCACAGCGGTATTCCCACCGCCGATAACCGCTACCTTCTGGTTACGGTAGAAGAACCCATCGCAGGTTGCGCAGGCGGAGACACCGCGACCTTTGAAGGCTTCTTCGGAAGGCAGACCGAGGTAACGAGCGGAGGCGCCGGTTGCGATGATAAGGGCATCACAGGTGTACTCGCCGCTGTCGCCGGTCAGGCGGAAAGGACGGGTCTGCAGATCGACCTTGCTGATATGGTCGAAGAGAATTTCGGTTTCGAATTTGGCCGCGTGCTCGTGCATGCGTTCCATCAACAATGGCCCCGTCAGATCGTGCGGGTCGCCAGGCCAGTTTTCCACTTCGGTGGTGGTAGTGAGCTGGCCGCCTTTTTCCATACCGGTAATCAAAACGGGTTGCAGGTTGGCGCGAGCAGCATAGACCGCTGCGGTGTAGCCCGCAGGGCCGGAGCCCAGAATAAGCAACTTACTGTGTTTAGCCGTGCTCATGAGTTCCTCATTGAACGTTTGCTGACAATCGGGGGATTGTAGGGAATTTGGCGAGTTAAAAAAAGGTGTAGCACCGACGTTAAGGGATTGTGTGAACGATATGTGCGATAGCCAGGCCCAATCGTGGCGTTGAAAATGCCACAATTGCGCATAAATACGCGGTAATTAAAGGGGAGTCGTCATGGTGGTAAGGTGATGAATAATCGTCAAGTCCCCCTAATATCTGGCACGTTCCACTAAAAATGGATGTTTTGCTTTGACAATCCCCTAAGCATTTGCGAAAACATTCGAGGAAGAAAAAAACATTCGGTGTGATTGTTAAACGTCACGCATACCTGATGCAAATTTACCGGGCGATTGAAATCTACGCATGGTGTGGACAGACGCCATGCGTGATGTCGATAGCAGCCACCGGCACCGGTCTTCTCACGTACACCCGGAACAGTGACGTTAACCTGGGTTATGGCAGGTGATGGAAGGAACAGAGAGAGACAATAATAATGGTAGATAGCAAGAAGCGCCCTGGCAAAGATCTCGACCGCATCGATCGTAATATTCTCAACGAGCTGCAAAAAGACGGGCGAATTTCTAACGTCGAGCTTTCGAAGCGTGTAGGGCTTTCACCGACGCCGTGCCTTGAGCGCGTTCGTCGTCTGGAACGACAGGGTTTTATTCAGGGCTACACAGCACTGTTAAATCCGCATTATCTGGATGCATCACTTCTGGTTTTTGTTGAGATTACTCTGAATCGTGGCGCACCCGACGTGTTTGAGCAATTTAATGCCGCTGTGCAGAAACTTGAAGAAATTCAAGAGTGTCACCTGGTATCGGGTGATTTTGACTACCTGTTGAAAACCCGCGTGCCGGATATGTCGGCTTACCGCAAATTATTAGGCGAAACCCTGTTACGACTGCCTGGTGTGAACGACACCCGCACCTATGTCGTCATGGAAGAGGTCAAGCAGAGTAATCGTCTGGTAATTAAGACCCGTTAATACGGGCCAGGTGCAAAATCCGCGTATTTTGGTTACACTCCTGGTAATCCATACAGCAACAGTGCCGGGAACCTCCCGGCACTGTTGTTCTCTCTATATTTAAGGACCTGGAGAGTCTTACTTGAGCCAGGAATATACCGAAGATAAAGAAGTTACATTGAGGAAACTCAGCAGCGGGCGCCGGTTACTTGAGGCGTTGCTGATTCTTGTTGCCATTTTCGCCATTTATCTGATGGCCGCCTTACTGAGTTTTAACCCTTCTGATCCAAGCTGGTCGCAAACGGCATGGCACGAACCTATCCATAATTTGGGGGGTGCTCCCGGCGCATGGCTTGCTGATACCCTGTTCTTCATTTTTGGCGTGATGGCTTATACCATCCCGGTGATTATTATCGGCGGATGCTGGTTCACCTGGCGTCAGCGTGGTAGTGAAGATTACATCGATTATTTCGCTGTTTCGCTGCGCCTGATAGGCGTGCTGGCAATAGTGCTGACTTCATGTGGTCTGGCAGCTATTAATGCGGATGATATCTGGTACTTTGCTTCCGGCGGCGTTATCGGCAGCCTGTTGAGCACCGCGATGAAGCCGTTGTTGAACAGTAGCGGTGGGACTATCGCACTGCTGTGCGTATGGGCTGCGGGTTTAACCCTGTTTACCGGCTGGTCGTGGGTCAGCATTGCCGAGAAAATTGGCAGCGCGGTGCTGACGGTGCTGACGTTTGCCAGCAACCGTACGCGCCGGGACAACACCTGGCGGGACGATGATTACGACTACGCAGACGAACACGATGAAGACTATGACGATGAATCCGAGCCAGCCGTGGAAAAACGTGAGTCTCGTCGAGCCCGTATTCTGCGAGGCGCGTTAGCACGTAAGCAAAAGCTCTCCGAGAAATTCGCCAATCCTAACGCGCGTAAAACCGATACTGCGTTATTCTCCGGCAAACGAATGGATGACGAAGATGATGTGTTGTTCAGCGCGCGGGGGATTGAAGCCGATGCAAATGATGTTTTGTTCTCAGGCCATAAAGCAACGCTGCCTGAAGGTGAAGAATACGATCCGCTGTTCAATAGTTACTCCATCGCTGAATCTGTAGCTGCGGCAACGGCGGCCACCATGGCGAATCAGGCTTATGCGGCTCCAGTTACGCCCGCAGCGCCAATGCCTCCGGTGCGGACCCCTGCGCCAGAAACCGAAACCAGCGCGGCTATTGCCTGGGAGCCGGCACCTACAACAGTGACTCCAGAGCCTGTTATCGCTCCGGCACCGGACAGCTACGTCGCGCCTCGCCCGGCAGTACAACAGGTGCCGCAGGAAATGACCAGCCACTGGTCAGAACCAACAGCGCCTGCCGCTGAACCAGAGTTCCAGCCAGAACCCGTTGAAGAAGTTAAGCCTGCACGGCCTCCGCTCTATCACTTCGAAGAAGTGGAAGCACAGCGGGCTCGCGAACGTGAACAACTTGCCGCCTGGTATCAGCCAGTTCACGAGCCGAAGCCAGAGCCTTACGAACGAGCGGCGGTTATACCAGCGTCACCAGCCGTATCTTCTTCCATGCCTTCTGAAATACCTGCTCCGGACGTTACTCCGGCTGTACCGGGCATAAAAGATGTGGCAAAGGCCGCAGGTGCTGCCGCCGCGTTCTCACCGGTATTCGGTATCGCGAGCGATGCGCCGCGAACCCAGGTTAAAGAGGGCATCGGCCCACAGCTGCCGCGTCCGAATCGCGTGCGCGTTCCTACGCGTCGTGAACTGGCTTCCTATGGTATTAAACTGCCGTCGCAGCGCATGGCGGAAGAGCAGGCTCGCAAAGAAGAACCTCGTCAGAATGACAGCTACGGCGATGAGTATACCGACGATAACGCGGCAGAAATGGAGCAGCATGAACTGGCTCGCCAGTTCTCGACGCAGCTTCAGCAACGTTATGGCGAAGCGTACGAAGAAGAGCCGTTATCTGCGGAAGATGAAGCGGCGGCAGAGCAAGCGGAACTGGCACGCCAGTTTGCG
>DALYUA010000132.1:0-8033 GCA_031993245.1 Buttiauxella sp.
TCTGCTGCGCCATGGTATCCGCATCCAGATCGTACTCACCAAAGGCGTTCGGCAGGCCGGCGTTCGGGTGCGCAGTAACGTAGCATTCGGCAATGCGTGAAAGCTCGGCAACGTACTGGCGCAGCTCGTCCGGTCCCAGCGCGCAGTTCAGGCCGAAGGTCAGCGCATCTGCATGGCGTAAAGAGTTATAGAAAGCTTCCGTCGTCTGCCCGGATAGCGTACGGCCCGATGCATCGGTAATAGTGCCGGAAATCATGATCGGCAAATCTACGCCCAGCGCTTCAAACTCGGCTTTTACGGCGAAAATAGCCGCTTTGGCGTTTAACGTATCGAACACCGTTTCAATCATGATTAGATCAACGCCGCCTTCCACCAGCGCGTGGGTTGATTCGCGATAGGCCTCGACGAGCTGATCAAAGGTGACATTACGGAAAGCGGGATCGTTAACATCCGGTGAAATTGAAGCCGTGCGGTTGGTTGGGCCCAGCACCCCGGCAACGTAACGCGGTTTTTCTGGCGTACGAGCAGTCCATTCATCGGCACAGGCACGCGCCAGTTTCGCCGCTTCAAGGTTGATTTCCGCCGACAGGGATTCCATCTGGTAATCCGCCATCGCGATAGTCGTGGAGTTGAAGGTGTTGGTTTCGACGATGTCGGCGCCCGCTTCAAAGTAGGCATAGTGAATTGCGGCAATAATTTCCGGTTTGCTTAGCACCAGCAGGTCGTTATTTCCTTTCAGGTCACACGGCCAGTCTGCAAAGCGACCCCCTCGAAAATCGCTTTCTTCAAGACGGTAGCTCTGGATCATAGTGCCCATACCGCCATCCAGTACCAGAATGCGTTCGTTTAACTGCTGCTGCAATTGCTCTACTTTGTTGCTCAACTCAGGCTCCCGGGGACAAATCGTATTAAAGCTGCATAAAAGCCATACTGGCATAAGTTACGACAGGGGAAAAGCTATGGAACATGAGACATGTTCACCTGACTGATCCGATGAGTCCGATGCGGGTTGCATTATCGTCAAATAAAACGAAAATGATTTCCACGATATGAAAAAAGGAGTCAGGTATGGTCGCAGTCGTTCCTGCCAAACGTGGCAAAAAACCTCGCGCTGCCGCAGCGGTGGCTCCCCAGCCTACCGGGCAGGTCCAGTCGTTGACACGCGGCCTGAAGCTGCTTGAGTGGATTGCCGAATCTCACGGTAGCGTGGCGCTTACCGAGCTTGCTCAGCAGGCTGGCTTGCCCAACTCCACCACTCATCGCCTGCTGACCACCATGCAACAGCTCGGTTTTGTGCGCCAGATTGGCGATCTCGGCCACTGGACCATCGGCGCACACGCGTTTGTGGTTGGCAGCAGTTTCCTGCAAAGCCGCAATCTGCTGGCTATCGTCCACCCGATGCTGCGTAAGTTAATGGAAGATTCCGGCGAGACGGTGAACCTGGCGGTGCTGGACCATAGCGATCATCAGGCGATTATTATCGACCAGGTGCAATGCACCCAGCTAATGCGCATGTCCGCCCCGATTGGCGGCAAGCTCCCCATGCATGCTTCCGGGGCGGGTAAAGTCTTTCTGGCGAACCTGAGCGACGATCAAGTGGCAACGTTGCTGCATCGTAAAGGGCTGCATAACTACACGCCCGCAACGCTCACCTCCCCGCTGCACCTGAAAGAAGATTTAGCCCAGACGCGTAAGCGTGGTTACTCCTTCGATGATGAAGAACACGCCCTGGGGCTACGCTGCGTGGCGGCCTGTATTTATGATGAGCATCATGAGGCGTTTGCCGCTATCTCGATTTCCGGGCCAGTTTCACGCATCACCGACGATCGCGTAACAGAGCTTGGCGCGCTGGTGATTAAAGCGGCGAAAGAGATTACTCAGGCCTATGGTGGCGGGCGCTAACCCGCCTGCTTTACATCCGCATAACGCTGGCTAAAGCGCTGGCGCCTGCGGTAAGCGTAAACATCCTCTACGTGGCCATTGCGAATGCGCTCCTGCAGTGCGCGCCAGAAATCAGCCCGAAACAGGTCGCCGTGCATTTCGTCAAACAATGGCCGTATACGCGGATCGGCACAAAGATAATGCCGAAACTCTTCGGGGAAGACGTCCCCTGGCGAGACGCTGTACCAGGGTTCGGCGGACATTTCGTCTTCCGGGAAGCGCGGCGGCGGGATGTCGCGGAAATTCACTTCGGTCATGTAGCAGATTTCATCGTAGTCATAGAAAACTACCCGCCCATGGCGCGTCACGCCAAAGTTTTTAAACAGCATATCGCCTGGAAAAATATTCGCCGCCGCAAGCTGACGAATGGCGTTGCCATATTCTTCCACCGCATCGCGCAGTTGCTGCCCATCCACTCTTTCCAGCCATAAGTTGAGCGGCACCATTCTGCGCTCAATATAGAGATGGCTGATAGCAATGCGGTCACCGAGATCGGTGAGTTTCTCCGGCACTTCTTCATATAACAGCGCCAGCAGCGGCGCGCTTATCTGGCTTTTATCCAGCACGAAGTTTTCAAACTCCTGCGTATCCGCCATACGTCCGACGCGGTCGTGCTCTTTGACCAGTTGATAGCAGGTGCGGACCCGCTCAGCGCTCACTTCTTTTTGCGGGGCGAATTTGTCCTTAATGACTTTAAATACCCTGTCGAAATCGGGCAGCGTAAACACCAGCATTACCATGCCTCGTATGCCGGGCGCTTCGATAAACTGTTCCTCAGTTGAGGTAATATAGGACAGATATTCACGGTAACTTTCTGTTTTTCCGTGCTTCTGGCAGCCAATCGCCATATAAAGTTCGGCGGTAGTTTTACCCGGCAGCAGTTCGCGTAGCCATTCCACAAGGGCGGCCGGAAGCGGCGCGTAGACCATAAAATAGGAGCGGGCGAAGCCAAAAACGATGCTCGCCTCCGAGCTACCGGTAAGACAGGTATCGATAACAAGCTGCCCGTCATCAGTACGATGAATCGGCAATAAGAACGGAACTTTTCCGCCCGGCAAAGCAAGCTTGCCCACCAGCCAGGCCGCTTTGTTGCGATAGAAAAGTTCGTTCGCTACTTCCAGATTCGCATTACATAACGCATCACTACCGAAGGTCTCGTTGAGGTGAGCGACAATGTAGCCCGCATCGCGCGTTACATTTTGCCACGGCAAGCGTAGCGGCAGATCGCCCAGCATGGCGACCAGCAACGGCTGCCAGCCCTGAGCGGGGAAAAATAATTTGGATAGAGGACGAGGGATGGTGCGAAATCGCCCTTCCGTCTGCGAGCTGAAGATAAAAAGCCGCTCGGGAGTCAGCGAGCGGTGGTCAAATAACCGGCAGTAGACGGAGTTAAAAAAACTCTCTGCAATTTCAAAGCGAGGGTAATCCGGCAACAGACTGGTGTAGTGCTCCTTCACGCGCAGTAAAAATTCTGCGTCAGCTTTCTCTCCGCCAGTAATGCAGCGAAGCTGCTCCACCACCAGGCCAACGTGATGATCGTAGAGATGGATACGACTTTTCATTGCCTGCTGCACGGCGTGCCAGTCGGCCTGCTCAAAGCGCTGCTGGGCGCCTGCGGTTATCTCCAGAAAACGGCCATACTGCGCGTCAAAACCCTGCAGTATGGTATGTGCGATTAACAGTTCCTGCCTGGGCTTCATGGCTAACCCCACCTCAACGTTGGTCGTGGCTTGTAGGGTGAATAGCGCGCTGCTTATCCGCCCTACAATGTGTCCCTGTCAGAACTGATCTTCTTCCGTCGAGCCTGTCAACGCGGTCACCGAAGAAGCACCGCCCTGAATAATTGTCGTCACGCGGTCAAAATATCCGGTGCCCACCTCCTGCTGATGGGACACGAAGGTGTAGCCTTCCGGCGCCGCAGCGAATTCCGGCTGCTGCACTTTTTCGACGTAATGCTTCATGCCTTCGCCCTGCGCGTAGGAACGGGCAAGGTCGAACATGTTGAACCACATGCTGTGGATGCCCGCGAGCGTGATGAACTGGTATTTGTAGCCCATCGCGGAGAGCTCTTGCTGGAACGACGCGATAGTTTTGTCGTCGAGATTTTTCTTCCAGTTGAAAGATGGAGAGCAGTTATAGGCCAGCAGCTTGCCTGGGAAGCGGGCATGAATCGCCTCAGCGAAGCGACGCGCCTGATCGAGATCCGGTTTTGACGTTTCACACCACACCAAATCAGCATACGGCGCGTAGGCAAGCCCCCGGCTGATAGCCTGCTCGACGCCTGCGCGAGTACGGTAGAATCCCTCCTGCGTGCGTTCGCCGGTAATAAATTCGCGGTCATATTCGTCGCAATCGGAAGTAATCAAATCCGCAGCATCTGCGTCGGTACGTGCAATCAGCAAAGTTGGTACGCCCATGGCATCCGCCGCCAGGCGTGCAGCAACCAGCTTTTGAATCGCTTCCTGAGTAGGAACCAGCACTTTCCCGCCCATATGGCCGCATTTTTTCACGGATGCGAGCTGGTCTTCAAAGTGAACGGCCGCCGCTCCCGCCTGAATCATGGATTTCATTAGCTCAAACGCGTTCAGCACGCCGCCAAAACCGGCTTCTGCATCGGCGACAATCGGCAGGAAATAGTCAACGTAACGCGGATCGCCCGGCTCAATATTCGCTGCCCACTGGATCTGATCCGCACGACGGAAAGTATTATTGATCCGATCGACCACCGCAGGCACAGAGTTCGCCGGGTAGAGGGATTGATCCGGATACATGCTGGAGGCCAGATTCGCATCCGCCGCGACCTGCCAGCCCGAAAGGTAGATGGCTTCAATACCCGCTTTAGCCTGCTGCAACGCCTGCCCGCCGGTCAGCGCCCCAAGGCTATTGATATAGCCCTTTTTAGATTCGCCATGCAGCAAACGCCACATTCTCGCCGCGCCGTTTTGCGCCAGCGTACATTCCGGGTTTACCGAGCCACGTAGCTTTACGACTTCTTCTGCGGTATAGGGACGTTTGATGCCTTCCCAGCGCGGTTGCGCCCACTCCTGCTGTAATTGTTCAATCTGTTGGGTACGGGAGGTATTTTTCATAGCAGATGCTCCTTTTTATGCAGGTTGGTTTCAGGCAAGCAGGCGGTAGCCCGGCAGCGTCAGGAAGTCGATAAGCGTTTCAGAAGTAGTGATTTGCTCCATCAGGCGTGCGGCTTCGTCAAAGCGCCCCTGGCTGAAACGGCGATCACCCAGCTCTTCCTGAATGACCAGCATTTCCTCGGCAAGCATCTGGCGGAACAGCGCTTTGGTAACCGTCTGGCCGTTGCTGAGCGATTTTTCATGGTGGATCCACTGCCAGATAGAAGTGCGGGAGATTTCTGCCGTCGCAGCGTCTTCCATCAGACCGTAAATCGGTACGCAACCGTTGCCAGAAATCCACGCTTCAATGTATTGCACTGCTACACGAATATTGGCGCGCATGCCTTCTTCGGTGCGCTCGCCCGGGCATGGCTCAAGCAATTGTGCAGCGGTAACTGGCGCATCCTCTTCACGCAGAACGGTGAGCTGGTTGCTTCTGTCACCTAAGGCTTTATCAAAGATATCCATTACCGCGTCGGCCAGTCCCGGATGGGCAATCCAGGTGCCGTCGTGGCCGTTATTCGCCTCCATCTGTTTGTCTGCTTTAACCTTATTGAGCACCCATTCGTTACGTTCACTCTCTTTGCTCGGAATAAACGCCGCCATGCCGCCCATCGCAAAGGCGCCGCGGCGATGGCAGGTTTTGATCAGCAAACGCGAATAAGCGCTGAGGAACGGTTTATCCATGGTGACGGACTGGCGATCCGGCAGGATGCGATCCGGATGATGCTTCAGGGTTTTGATATAGCTGAAAATATAGTCCCAGCGACCACAGTTCAGGCCAACAATATGGTCGCGCAGCGCGTGCAGGATCTCATCCATCTGGAACACGGCTGGCAGCGTTTCAATCAGCAGTGTGGCTTTGATGGTGCCGCGCGGCAGGGAGAAACGGTCTTCGGTAAAGCTGAACACTTCACTCCACCAGGCGGCTTCCTGCCAGGACTGCGTTTTTGGCAGATAGAAATAAGGGCCGCTCCTTTTTGCCAGCAGGGCATCCACGTTATGGAAGAAGTAGAGAGCGAAATCAAACAGGCTGCCGGGAACAGGTTCATCACGCCAGGTCACGTGCTTTTCCGGTAAGTGCAGGCCACGGACGCGGCAGATCAAGACCGCAGGATCCGGTTTTAACTGGTAGATTTTCCCGGCTTCGTTTGTCCAGCTTATGGTGCCGTTGATGGCATCGCGCAGGTTGATTTGACCGTCGATGACTTTGCTCCAGCCCGGTGCCAGGGAGTCCTCGAAATCAGCCATGAAAACTTTCACGTTGGCATTCAGGGCGTTGATAACCATCTTTCGTTCAACGGGACCGGTTATCTCAACGCGGCGATCGAGCAAATCGTCAGGAATACCGCGAATCGTCCAGTCATCTTCACGAATGGAAGCAGTTTCCGAAATGAAATCCGGTAATTCTCCAGCATCGATCGCCGCCTGCTGAGCGGTGCGTGCCGCCAGTAGCCTGTTGCGCTGCGGTGTAAAACGGGTAACGAGATCGCTGAGAAATTCTACCGCATCCGGCGTCAGGATCTGCTCTTCTTGCTCTCCAAAAGGCTGGTTGAAGGCCAGCTCTGCGTTAACTGTTTGTTGTGTCATTAAATTACTCCCCTCTCGTTTTAACCTGTCGATACCGCAGAAGTGGATCCCATACGGCTGTGCAGATTTCATGCAACAGAATTAAGACTACTTCATCATTTTTTAAAATCAAAAACTATTTCCATTTTTAAATTAAATGTTAGATATGTACTTGATAAATAGGAGAATAAAAATAAGTCAGAAGGGGAAGTGGATTTTAGGTAATAAAAAAGGCACCCGAAGGTGCCTGATTTTCAGTGAGAATGGGAGGCTGAAACGCTTAATCGAGCGTCGGGTTCATATGGCGCAGATCGAACGGCGTGATCTGATAAACGTAATAGTTCAGCCAGTTGGTGAAGAGTAAATTTCCGTGGCTGCGCCAGGTGGCACGCGGTTTCTTTTGCGGATCGTTATCCGGGAAATAGTTATACGGCACGTCAGGATTAAGCCCTGCTTCGACGTCACGGAAATACTCGCCGGAAAGCGTATGCGCGTCGTATTCCGGATGGCCGGTGACAAAAGCGATGCGCTTGTCTTTGCTGCCAAAGAGATAGGCGTCGCCTCCTTCTGACTCGGCCAGAATCTCAAGATCGGTGTAATCACGAATCAACGAGGCCGGGAAATCAGCATAGCGGGAATGCGGTGCCAGGAAAGAGTCATCAAAGCCACGGGTCAATAAAGCGTGTGGGTAGGTGAGATGATGTTCGTAAACGCCAGAAAGCTTCTCCTGCCGCGTCTGTTTAGGAATGCCGTAAAGAATATTCAGCGCCGCCTGCACGGCCCAGCAGACAAACAGCGTAGAGGTGACATGATCTTTTGCCCAGTGCAGCACCTGTTCAATCTGCGGCCAGTAAGCGACATCGTTAAATTCAACCAGACCCAACGGGGCGCCGGTAACGATCAGTCCATCAAAATTTTCATGCTGTATGTCTTCAAAATTGCAGTAGAAATTATTGAGATGTTCGGCCGGAGTATTGCGCGACTCACGACAGTCGATACGCAGCAGCTGGACATCCACCTGCAGAGGAGAGTTAGAGAGCAGACGCAAAAACTGGTTTTCCGTCTCAATCTTTTTCGGCATCAGATTAAGTATGAGCACCTTTAGCGGACGGATCTCCTGGTTGCTTGCGCGTGATGATGTCATAACAAAGACATTCTCTTCACTCAGGAAATTGACGGCTGGTAACTCATCCTGCACCCGAATCGGCATAACCTTAAATCCTCACAGCATACGTTTAAACGTTTAGACATCCAGATAGCTGAAGATAACGCGACGATTGTCAAATGTCGAGTATTCATAAGATAGTTGAAAATGTTTCACGTAAAAGCAGAAGCAGTGGGCAGTGGGCAGTGGGCAGTGGGCAGTGGGCAGTGGGCAGTGGGCAGTGGGCAGTG
>DALYUA010000133.1:0-8026 GCA_031993245.1 Buttiauxella sp.
CGAAAGAGATCCCACAGGTTGCAGGCTCTCTGGAAGAAGCACTGAACGCGCTGGATCAGGACCGTGAGTTCCTGACCGCAGGCGGCGTGTTCACAGATGACGCGATCGATGCTTACATCGCTCTGCGTATTGAAGAAAATGACCGTGTGCGCATGACGCCGCACCCGGTAGAGTTTGAGCTGTACTACAGCGTCTGATTAAGCGTTTTTTGTTGCCGTGGAAACTTTCAGCCCATCTTCGGATGGGCTTTTTTCTCCACAAATAACCTGATGCAACGCGGTTTTTCATAAGCCAACGACTATAATGCACCAAATTAGTGCATAAACCGGAGACTGCTGTATGGCAACTGGCACGCTGCCCGATGCTGGGCAGATCCTGAATTCCCTTATCAACAGCATTTTGCTGGTGGATGACGAACTGGCGGTGCACTACGCGAACCCGGCGGCCCAGCAATTACTGGCGCAAAGTTCACGTAAGCTGTACGGCACGCCGTTACCAGACCTGTTGAGCTACTTCTCACTGAATATCGGCTTAATGCAGGAAAGCCTGATTGCCGGCCAGGGGTTTACCGATAACGAGGTAACGCTGGTGATAGATGGCCGCTCCCATATTCTGTCTCTTACGGCGCAGCGTTTGCCGGATGGGTTAATCCTGATGGAAATGGCGCCGATGGATAACCAGCGCCGCCTGAGTCAGGAGCAGTTACAGCACGCCCAGCAGATTGCCGCACGTGATTTGGTTCGCGGCCTGGCGCATGAGATCAAAAATCCTCTTGGAGGATTGCGGGGAGCAGCGCAGCTTCTGGCTAAAGCGTTGCCAGATCCTTCGCTGACCGAATACACCAAAGTGATTATTGAGCAGGCAGACCGTCTGCGTAACCTGGTTGACAGGCTGTTAGGCCCCCAGCAGCCGGGTATGCACGTGACTGAAAGTATTCACAAGGTTACCGAGCGCGTAATGCAGCTGGTATCGATGGAACTGCCAGAAAACGTCACGCTGGTGCGGGATTACGATCCAAGCCTGCCGGAATTTGCTCACGATCCCGATCAAATCGAGCAGGTTTTATTAAATATCGTGCGTAACGCCTTGCAGGCGCTGGGAAGCGATGGAGGCGAAATTGTCCTGCGCACCCGCACCGCCTTTCAGTTAACGCTGCAAGGTATGCGCTACCGTCTGGCCGCCCGAATTGACGTTGAGGATAACGGCCCGGGTATTCCTTCAACGCTTCAGGACACGCTGTTCTACCCGATGGTAAGCGGGCGCGAAGGGGGCACTGGTCTGGGCCTGTCCATTGCGCGCAATCTTATCGATCAGCATTCGGGGAAAATCGAATTCAACAGTTGGCCGGGTCATACCGAATTTTCCGTTTACCTGCCTATTCGCCAGTGAGGTTTGTATGCAACGAGGGATAGTTTGGATCGTTGATGACGATAGTTCCATCCGTTGGGTGCTGGAGCGCGCGCTGACCGGGGCGGGTTTAAGCTGCACCACGTTTGAAAGCGGCAATGAGGTGCTGGACGCCCTTACAACCAAAACCCCGGACGTTTTGCTGTCCGATATTCGTATGCCGGGTATGGACGGGCTGGCGCTGTTAAAGCAGATAAAGCAGCGGCATCCGATGCTTCCGGTCATCATAATGACTGCCCATTCGGATCTGGACGCGGCCGTCAGCGCTTACCAGCAAGGCGCCTTTGATTATCTGCCTAAACCTTTTGATATTGACGAAGCTGTCGCGCTGGTTGAACGCGCGATCAGTCATTATCAGGAGCAACAACAGCCACGCAACGCACCGGACTTCGGCCCAACCACCGATATCATCGGCGAAGCGCCTGCTATGCAGGATGTCTTTCGCATTATTGGCCGTTTGTCTCGTTCCTCTATCAGCGTGCTGATCAATGGCGAATCCGGCACGGGTAAAGAGCTTGTAGCTCACGCTCTGCATCGCCACAGCCCTCGCGTCAAATCTCCATTTATTGCGTTGAATATGGCGGCAATTCCGAAGGATTTGATCGAGTCTGAACTTTTTGGTCATGAAAAAGGGGCGTTTACCGGTGCTAACCAGATTCGTCAGGGACGTTTTGAGCAGGCCGATGGCGGCACGCTCTTCCTGGATGAAATCGGCGATATGCCGCTGGATGTACAGACACGCCTGCTGCGCGTGCTGGCAGACGGGCAGTTTTACCGCGTCGGCGGCTATGCTCCGGTGAAAGTGGACGTGCGGATCATCGCCGCAACTCACCAGAATCTTGAGCTGCGCGTGCAGGAAGGTAAATTCCGTGAGGATTTGTTCCACCGCCTGAACGTTATCCGTGTGCCTCTGCCCCCGCTGCGTGAACGCCGCGAGGATATTCCTCGTCTTGCTCGACATTTCTTACAGATTGCGGCCCGTGAGCTGGGCGTGGAAGCGAAGCTGCTTCACCCTGAAACAGAAAATGCATTAACACGTCTTGCCTGGCCGGGTAATGTGCGCCAGTTAGAGAATACCTGCCGCTGGCTGACCGTAATGGCCGCAGGCCAGGAAGTGCTGATTCAGGATCTGCCGGGCGAGCTGTTTGAAACCACGGTGCAGGAAACCGGTACTTCGCAGATGTTGCCTGATAACTGGGCGACGCTGCTGGCGCAGTGGGCCGATCGCGCGCTGCGTTCCGGTCATCAAAATTTGCTCTCAGAAGCTCAGCCTGAAATGGAACGCACGCTGCTGACAACCGCCCTGCGCCATACACAGGGACATAAACAGGAAGCAGCCCGGCTGCTGGGATGGGGAAGAAATACCTTAACCCGCAAACTCAAAGAGCTGGGTATGGAGTAATGTGAAAATAAAGGCGGGTGAGGTAATCCGCCTTTTTCTTTAGATCACCCGCGAGAACTGCTGCAGGCGCGCTTTCTGTCTTAAGTAGATATCAAAGCACATGCAGATATTGCGGATCAGCAGGCGGCCTTTTGGGGTCACCTGAATGTGATGTTCGTCGACTTCCACCAGCCCGTCTTTTGCCAGCGGCGCCAGAAGCTTAAGATCTTCTGCGAAATACTGCGCAAAATTCACATCCCACAGGCGCTCAACCTCAGCAAACTTCAACTGGAAATTGCAAATCAGCCACTTGATAACATCGCGACGGATACAGTCATCGCGCGTTAACGCAAGGCCGCGCCACAGTGCATCTCCTCTGTCATCAATTTGCTGGTAGTAGACTTTGAGTTCTTTCTGGTTTTGCGCATAGCAGTCGCCAATCATGCTGATGGCCGATACGCCCATGCCGAGCAGATCGGTATCGCCCTGCGTGGTATAACCCTGGAAATTGCGATGCAGTTTGCCTTCACGCTGGGCAATGGCAAGCTCATCGTCCGGGCGGGCAAAATGGTCCATGCCGATAAACTGATAGCCCGCCGCGGTCAGCGAGCCGATGGTTTCCTGCAAAATATCAAGCTTTTGCTGCGCGCTCGGCAAATCTGCATCTTTAATCTTGCGCTGCGCCGCAAACAGTGTCGGCAGGTGCGCGTAGTTGAAGACGCTCAGGCGGTCCGGGCTAAGTTCAGCGACACGCTTTAAGGTAAAAGCGAAGCTTTCCGGGGTTTGCTTCGGCAGCCCGTAAATCAAATCGATATTTGTCGAGGTAAAGCCCAGCTCGCGGGCGCGCTTAATCAGGGCAAAGATAAACTCCTCGTCCTGCTCACGGTTCACCAGACGCTGCACTTCTTTATTGAAGTCCTGCACCCCCATGCTCAGACGAGTGAAGCCTTCATTGCGCAGGTGATCGAGCACGTCGAGTTCGATTTCACGCGGGTCAACCTCAATAGACAGCTCCGCATCTTCATTGAAGTCGAAATGGCCGCGTAACAGCCCCATCAGACGGCTGATTTGATCTTTGCTAAGGTAGGTAGGGGTACCGCCGCCCCAGTGCATCTGGCTTACGTGACGGCCTTTAAACAGCGGCGCACGATGTGCGATTTCCTGTTCAAGCGCGTCCAGATACCGATCTGCTTTGTGCGTCTGGCGGGTAACAATTTTATTGCAGCCGCAGAAGTAACACAGCTTATGGCAGAACGGAATATGCACGTACAGCGAAAGCGGGCGCTCAGGATAACGAGCGACCGCCTGTAGAAACGCCGCCTCGCCAAAGCCTTCAGAAAACTCCAGCGCGGTGGGATAAGAGGTATAACGGGGCCCTGAATAATTGTATTTCTGGATCAGAGCCAGATCCCAGTCGATTAACTGCTCAGACATACTCACTCCTTCCGGTGATGCCGCCTGCGTTGACGAAGCCGGTGCGGCACGCCCTTCCCTCGGGCGAAGAGCCTGCGGCGCAGCGCATTCTGCAAACGCGACAACCGCCGTAGTTTAACGAATAACCACAGCAGATAACACACCAGCGGAATAACCATAATCAAAACAGGTAATCCCATGGGAGTAACCGCTAGTTACCGCCTTTTAGCAGGCGCATTAAGTCGTCGCCTTTATCTTCTTCGTCTTCGTTCTCTTCGTCGTCATCATAAGCAATGCCGAGCTGTTCCATCAGCGCATCAATACGGTCGAGCTTTTCGTTAACCCAGGATTGTTCTTCAGCGCTTAACGATTCACCCTCTTCAAGACGTTCAAGCAGCGCGTCCAGGCGCTCATCGTTCTCCAGCATATCCAGCTCGGCCTGTGGTGTTAGCATAGGTTTCTCGCTCTTTGGTTTGTGCTGTTTTGGCTTCGCGACTGGGGCTTCAGTAACGCCCAGAGCGACGGGTTTTTTGCTGCCAATGCGCGGATCTTTTGGCTGTCCTGAGCCCTGGCCTGCCTTTGCCTGACTGCCGCCGTTTGCACGACTGCCTGCCGAATGACCCCGGTGTTTTTTCTGGCGTTTACGGTCGCGGGCTTCCTGGTCTATCTCTTCGCGCGATTTACGACGAGCTTTCGCCGGTTTGCTGCCTTGTGCTGCTGAGTTTTGTTGCTTCATGATGAGTTGTCTTAAGCCGTTTCATTCAGTATAGAATTGCGGCGGAATCTAGCAGAAAGCAAGCAAAGAAAAAAGGCGGCAGATTAACCTGCCGCCTTTTTCTTGTTTCACAACCCTTTCGGGTCACACAATCCTTATCTGCGCTCGACGCCCTGTCTCTCCTTCGCAAAACAACTTCCGTGTTGTGTCCCTATCCTTTTACCGCGTCTCCAGACGGTGCCTCTTGGCTTTTCCCGGTTCTTCGTCATCCTGACGTTCCTGAACCCTCATCCTGAGTTGCTGTCCTTTCTGGCTCCCTTGCCTGTGCCAGCTACTTTACGCTTAACCATAAAAACAACAAGGTTATGGATTTACTTAAGTTCATTTTTTACCCGGCCTTTATTTTCATTTGCTTGTTATTTAATGGGATTTATAAAAAGTGCTTTTGAAAGACACCGCAATGTCTGCCACCAGCAATGGCTAATGTCTTACGTTTCACCGGGGAAGATCGGTACCTGCTGAGAAACACGGTCTTTTCTGCACGTTCAGGTATAATCCCCTTAATGCTCATCCTGACGGAGACAACCTTTTGACAAACTGGAACTATCAACTGACCCACTTCTTACTTAGCGCACCGGACATTCGCCATTTACCTTCTGATACCGGTGTTGAGGTTGCTTTCGCAGGCCGCTCTAACGCGGGGAAATCGAGCGCGTTAAATACGCTGACGAATCAGAAAGCCCTGGCACGTACCAGTAAAACGCCTGGACGTACGCAGCTTATCAACCTGTTTGAGGTTGCTGAAGGTAAACGCCTGGTGGATTTACCGGGCTATGGCTATGCGGAAGTGCCGGAAGAAGTAAAAATCAAATGGCAGCGCGCACTGGGCGAATATCTGCAAAAGCGCAATAGCCTGAAGGGTCTGGTGGTGCTGATGGATATCCGCCATCCGCTTAAAGATCTCGATCAGCAGATGATTCAGTGGGCCGTGGCGAGCAATATCCAGGTAATACTGCTGTTAACTAAAGCAGACAAGCTGGCATCGGGCGCACGGAAAGCACAGCTCAACATGGTACGTGCAGCGGCTGTCTCTTTCGGCGGGGATATCGAGGTTGAAGCATTTTCATCACTAAAGAAAATTGGTGTCGATAAACTGCGTCAGAAGCTGGATAGCTGGTTCAACGACATAGCACCGGCGGTCGAAGAAGAAGCCGCCGAAGAGTAAAAAAAGACGGGTTAGCCCGTCTTTTTTATTGGGTTGCGCCCAATAAAAAACGCCCCAGTCATTACTGACTGGGGCGGCTAAAATATTCAGCCAAATCCGATTACGTGAAGTAAAAGGTCTGAAAGATAGAACATCTTACCTCTGTACCCTACGCAAATAACTCTACTCCTTTTTATCCGGTTGAAAAAGCATTTTTTGTAGTTTTTTTTCACTATTTGCATACCGTTCTTGAACCATCATCACAAAAAGCTATGTCTTATGTTGCTTAGTTACAAAAAAATGATGCCAACAGTGACGCATTAATGCGCTTCATCCCAGTTTGCACCGCAGCCCACTTCAACCAGCAACGGAACGTCCAGCCTCATGCTGCCTTCCATCAGTTCGCGAACTTTCCCGGACACGGCTTCAGCGTCATCTTTATGCACTTCAAACACCAGTTCATCGTGAACCTGCATAATCATTTTCGCGCGCGGCTTCTCTTTTTCCAGCCATTCATCCACGGCAATCATTGCCCGTTTGATGATGTCTGCCGCTGTTCCCTGCATTGGGGCGTTGATCGCCGCGCGTTCAGCGCCTGCACGACGGGCAGCGTTGCTGGAATTGATGTCCGGCAGATACAAACGACGGCCATCAAGGGTTTCAACATAGCCTTTCTCTTTGGCTTGAGCACGAGTGCGCTCCATATACTCCAGAACGCCCGGGTAACGCTCAAAGTAGAGATCCATATACTTCTGGGACTCTTTACGCGGAATATTGAGCTGACGCGACAGGCCGAAAGCGCTCATACCATAAATCAGACCGAAGTTAATCGCTTTCGCGCTGCGTCGCTGTTCACCTGAAACGCTTTCCAGTGGAAGACCGAAGACCTCAGCCGCCGTTGCGCGGTGAATATCCTTGCCCTCCGCAAAAGCGGTCAACAGGCCTTTATCGCGGGAAAGGTGCGCCATAATGCGCAGTTCAATTTGCGAGTAGTCAGCGGAAACAATCACATAATCCGCTGGCGCAATAAACGCCTGGCGAATACGACGCCCTTCTTCGTTACGCACCGGAATGTTTTGCAGGTTCGGATCGGTTGACGACAAACGTCCCGTCGCCGCAACAGCCTGATGATAGGAAGTATGTACGCGCCCGGTTTTCGGGTTAATCATCAGCGGCAGTTTATCGGTGTAGGTCGATTTCAGCTTCGCAAGCCCCCGGTGTTCGAGGATAACTTTCGGCAACGGATAATCCAGAGCCAGCTCCGCAAGCACCTCCTCAGAGGTGGATGGCGCACCGCCAGGCGTTTTCTTCAGCGGCTTAATGCCCTGTTTTTCGAAAAGAATAGTCTGTAGCTGTTTCGGGGAGGAGAGGTTAAACGCTTCGCCAGCAATCTCATGAGCTTTAATCTCCAGCTCGGCAAGGCGTTTGGTAAGCTGTTCAGAATGCGTATGCAAAACAGCCGGATCGATCTTCACGCCGTTACGTTCGATACGCGACAGCACCGGCACCAGCGGCATTTCAACATTATTGAAGATATTAAGCGGACCTTCGCTTTTTTCGAGTTCTGGCCACATTTTCAGGTGCAATTGCAGCGTGACGTCCGCATCCTCCGCAGCATAGCGCCCGGCCTGCTCCAGATCGATCTGGTTGAAGGTTAGCTGCTTTTTACCTTTGCCGGCGATCTCCTCAAAGGTGATGGTTTTGTGCTTAAGCCAGCGGCTGGACAGACTATCCATATCGTGACGACCCGCCACGCTGTCCAGAATGTAAGACTCCAGCATGGTATCAAACGCGATACCGCGCAGTTCAATACCATAGTTGTCGACGATCCCGCGATCATATTTTAGGTTCTGGCCAACTTTCAGAGCCTTTTTATCTTCAAGCAGCGGCTTGAGCAACTCAAGCA
>DALYUA010000134.1:0-8012 GCA_031993245.1 Buttiauxella sp.
GGTCATGGCGAACGGGTAATACATTGCCGCGCTTACCGTCACGCTAAAGCCTGCCAGCACGGATATCGTTTCGATCGAACCGATTTTTGAGAACTCCAGCTCCTTTTGCATCAAAGCGCGAAACTGCTGGCCGTGGGGGATGATGATAAACGCGAAAGAGAGCGTTTTAATCAGCGGCGACAGCGCCGGGGTATGCAGCACACCGGCGATAAAATCGCTCAGCAAAAACACGACGGCAAAAACCACTAACCCCAGGCCCACGTTCAGCCAGTAGAGGGTGGTTAGCTCAAGGCGGCTTATCTCTTTACGCTGAATAATGGAATTAGCGATGCCAAAATCCGACAGCGTATCCGCCAGCGCGATAATCACCAGCGAAACGGTTAACAGTCCAAACTCGCTGTTATCGACGATGCGCGCCAGCACGGTCATCTGCACCAGCCCCAGGCCGATAATAATGACTGTCGCGAGGGCGGACCATTTGGCGCCGCTGATGGTTTTTTCTCTCAGGCTCATGAGCGTCTCATTCAGTACGCGGCTTTGTTAACAAAGCCTTTGAAAATGGTCAGGAAGACGATTTTGATGTCGAACCACAGGCTCCACTCGCGGATATACTCCAGGTCAAACTCAACGCGCTTCTCCATTTTCTCCAGCGTATCCGTTTCGCCGCGCCAGCCGTTGATCTGCGCCCAGCCCGTAATACCCGGCTTCACCTTATGGCGCAGCATGTAGCCTTCAATCAGCGAACGATACTGCTCGTTATGCGCCACGGCATGAGGACGCGGACCAACAATCGACATGCCGCCCAGCAGCACGTTGATAAACTGCGGCAGCTCGTCAAGCGAAGTGCGGCGCAGGAAGTTACCGACCGGCGTAATACGCTTGTCCCCTTTCGTGGCCTGCACCACTACCGCGTCATTCTCCATTACCTTCATAGAGCGGAATTTCCACACCTTAATCGGCTTGCCGTCCATCCCGTAGCGGGTCTGGCGGAAGATAACCGGTCCGGGAGAAGTCACCTTCACCGCCACGCTGATACACAACAGCACCGGAGAAATCAGCAGCAGAATCATCAGAGAGAGCACGATATCTTCCAGGCGCTTCAGCACCCGATTAACGCCATTGAGCGGCGTATCAAACAGCGGCACAACCGGCACGCCGTTCACCTCTTCGGTGCGTGCGTTAAGGATATTGAATGTAAAAACATCAGGGATAAGCAGCACCGAACAGGTGGTATCCGTCAGTTCACGCACCAGATCCTTAATGCGCGCCTCCTCGCTCATCGCCATCGCAATGTAGACGTTATCGATACGACCCGAACGCGCCTCTTTAACCAGATCCGAGAAGCTTCCGGCGTAGTCGCCAAGATCGGTGGCGGGCTGCATATCGTCGTATACCCCTGTCACTTCAAAACCTAACCAGGGCTCGTTGCGGAAACTACTGGCAAGCGTGCGGCCAACGGGCAAGGAGCCTGCGATAGCAATACGGCGGGTGTTATAGCCCATATTGCGCAGCCAGCCCGCGCCAAAGCGGATAAACGAACGACAGACAACCATGCCGAAACTGGTTAATACATACCAGGCAAAGTAGACCCAGAAAGAGCCGTCAAAATCAGGATTAAAGGCCAGCAGACCGGCACTAAAGATCAGGCTCAGGGTCCAGTTCTGCAGCAGCAGAAGCAGTTCGCTGGAAATTTTCACGCCGCGCCAGGAACGGTAAAAATCGGTGATGCCGCCAATCATCTGGAATACAACGAGGGTAAGCAGGGCCATCAGCAGATGCATGTACAAAAACGGCAACGCGTTAACCTTACACACCACCCATAACCCGACGAACATAATGGTTATATCTGAGAAGCGTTGCACCATAGAGATTAACGATGCATTCGTTTTTGGCAGCTCGCGCTTTTTTAGATTTGTCATCGTCTTACCTTTATTCAAAGGGTGTCGGAACCTCTTCCGTTGTAGGGCGGATAAGCCTGCGCCATCCGCCACGCTTTCAGACAGCTCCGCGGTGGATGGCACTTCGTTTATCCACCCTACAAATACAAGGCGATCCCGTGCCCACATGTTACTGATTCAGCAGCGCCATAATTTCCTGCGTTCGCGCCTGCATCAGCTGTTCGTTACTGCGCGACTCCACGTTCAGGCGCACCACCGGCTCGGTGTTCGAGGAGCGGAGGTTGAAGCGCCAGTCGCCGAACGCCATGCTCACGCCGTCGGTGTTGTCGATTTCCTCAGCGTGTGGCGCGAAGTGCTGATGCACACGCTCAATAGCGATTTTCGGATCGGCAAGCTTGCTGTTGATTTCACCGCTTGCCGGCCACGCCGCCATGCGGTCACACACCAGCTCGCCAAGCGTTTTGCCTTTCAGGCACAGCAGCTCGGTCACCAGCAGCCACGGGATCATCCCGCTGTCGCAGTAAGCAAAATCGCGGAAGTAGTGGTGGGCGCTCATTTCGCCGCCGTAGATAGCGTCTTCTTCGCGCATGCGTTCTTTGATAAACGCATGCCCGGTTTTCGACATCACTGGTTTACCGCCCGCGCGCTCAACGATATCCACCGTGTTCCACGACAGACGCGGGTCGTGAATAATTTTCGCGCCGGGCTGTTTTTCGAGGAATGCCGCCGCCAGCAGGCCAACGATGTAATAGCCTTCGATGAACTGCCCTTTCTCGTCGAACAGGAAGCAGCGATCGAAATCGCCGTCAAACGCAATGCCCATGTCCGCACCGTGCTCGATCACCGCGTTGCGGGTATCGTCGCGGCATTCCGGCAGCAGCGGGTTAGGAATACCGTTCGGGAAGCTGCCGTCCGGGGTGTTATGCACTTTGATGAAAGTCAGCGGCACGTTCAGGGACTTAAAGCGCGCTTCGATGGCGTCGACAATCGGGCCTGCCGCGCCGTTGCCGGAGTTAATCACCAGCTTCAGCGGCTTAATGTTCTTCACGTTGATATAGGAGAACAGGTGGTCGATATACGCCTCAACCACGGAAATCTGTTTGTAGCTGCCGCGTTTCGCTTCATCCACCGGCGGGAAGTCATTCGCTTCCGCCAGGCGCTGCACATCACGCAGGCCGGTATCACCGCTGATAGGGCGCGCGCCCTCGCGCACCAGCTTCATACCGTTGTAGTCCATCGGGTTATGGCTGGCGGTCACTTCAATACCGCCGTCCACGCCCAGGTGGAAAGTGGCAAAGTAAATTTCTTCGGTGCCGGAAAGACCAATATCCAGCACGTCCACGCCCGCATCCTGCAGGCCACGCGCCAGCGCCAGCTTCAGGGTTTTGCTTGTCAGGCGCACATCGCCGCCCAGCACGATAGTTTTCGGCTTCAGGTACTCGCCGTAGGCGCGGCCAATACGCCAGGCGATATCTTCGTTCAGCTCCTCGCCCAGCCTGCCGCGAATGTCGTAGGCTTTAAAACAGGTCAGTTTTTGCATCGTTTTCGCTCCTTCGGGCAACAGTTACCCAACCCGCAGCGCCAGACTGCGGGGAACAATGAATGTTTACGCGTTAAATGCGCCCGTAACGGTCCTGAAAACGGACGATGTCGTCTTCTTCGAGGTAAGTACCGGAACGCACTTCAATCAGATCGAGCGGAATTTTGCCGGGGTTTTCCAGACAGTGCGTCATGCCCAGCGGAATGTAGATAGATTCGTTTTCGCCCAGCAGTTTAATTTCGTCGCCAAGGGTGACTTTTGCCGTCCCCGCCACCACAATCCAGTGTTCGGCACGATGATGGTGCATCTGCAAAGAGAGACCTTCGCCCGGCTTCACGGTGATGCGTTTTACCTGATAGCGCTCGCCGGAATCAATGGAGTCATATTTGCCCCACGGGCGATAAACCTCGCGGTGGTTATGGTGTTCATGACGGCCGTCTTGTTTGATCTGCTCAACTACCTTTTTCACGCTCTGCACGTGGTCGCGATCGGCAATCAACACGGCGTCTTTGGTCTGCACCACCACTAAATCTTTTACCCCAACCGTGGTGACCAGGCCGGACTCCGCATAGATATAGCTGTTTTCGGTTTCATGGCTGATGACATCGCCATGATGCACATTTCCTTCCGGGCTTTTGGCGCTGATTTCCCACAGGGAAGACCAGGAGCCCACGTCGCTCCAGCCCGCGTCCATCGGCACCACCACCGCGTCGGCGGTTTTTTCCATCACCGCGTAGTCGATTGACTCGTCCGGGCAGGCCAGGAACGCCGCTTCATCCACGCGCACAAAGTCCAGATCCGGGTCGACGTTCGCCATCGCTTTTTCGCAGGCTTCGAGAATATCCGGGCGGAATTTTTTCAACTCTTCGAGATAGCGCCCGGCGCGGAACAGGAACATGCCGCTGTTCCAGTAGTACTCTCCGCAGGCCACGTAAGCCTGGGCAGTTTCCATATCTGGCTTCTCGACAAACTGCGCCACGCTAAACGCCACGGCGTCCACGCCAGCGGCTTCCGGCTGCCCGCGGCGAATGTAGCCGTAACCCGTCTCCGGCAGATCCGGCACGATGCCGAAGGTTACCAGCTTGCCCGCTTCGGCATACGGCAGCGCGTTACGCACCGCGTCGCGGAAAGCGTCTTCATTCTGAATCACGTGGTCGGCGGCGAGGATCAGCATCAGCGGGTCGGTATCCGGCTGATGACGAATAGCGGCCAGGGCTGCCAGCGCGATGGCCGGTGCGGTGTTACGTCCGGCAGGCTCCAGTACAATATTTTCCGTCAGCTTGTTAAGCTGGCGAAGCTGCTCTGCGACGATAAATCGGTGTTCTTCGTTGCAAATTACCACCGGGCTTTCGCACTGCACGCCGTTTAAACGGCAGATGGTAGTTTGCAACATCGTCAGATCCCCTTTCAGGCAGAGGAACTGTTTCGGGTAAAGCACGCGGGACAGCGGCCATAAACGGCTGCCGTTTCCCCCAGCCATAATGACCGGATAAAGCTGCGAATGACTCATGATTTAACCCCGACATCTTGTGGAGATATAGCTGCAATAAATTGACCCAGCACGTTCTCTTTTTCGAGCGTGCGTTCGGCATACTCACGTGCCACCGAGTTATACGCAGGCAATTGCAGGCAGCGTTCAATTCCGGCTGCCAGCGCGTCGGCAAATTCTGGCTCCACGCATACGGCAATGCCGGAATACTGCTCGCAAAGCTGGCCGAGTTCGGTTTCCGGTTCGGCGGTAATCACCGCGTTGCCGCCAACGGCAAGGATATTGGTCAGCTTGGACGGCAGCACGGCGTCTGCGGCGCCGCGCCGCTGGATAACCAGATGGCAATCAGCAAGGCGTAATAATGCAGGCAGCGCGTCGTAAGGCTGCAACGGATGAAACGCCACGTTGCGCAGGCCCCTTTCCGCCGCCAGTTTTTCCAGACGCGCTTTCCCGCCGCCCTGGCCGACAATCACGAACAGGTATGGCCGGTCAGCAAAACGCGCGGCGACGTCAATGACCGTTTCCAGCCCCTGCTTTTCCCCGATGTTGCCGGAATAGAGAATGATTTTTTTATCCGCAGGCAGTTGCAGTTTTTCACGTAACGCCAGCACGTCCTGCGCAGTAACCTCGCGAAAACGTTCCACTTCCGACCAGTTAGGGAAGAAGATCACGCGCTTCGGGTCAACGCCCTTCTCGATGGCTTTGTTCATCATGGAACGAGAAATGGTCGAGACGTTATCGACATTGTGCAGGCAGCTTCGCTCAAAGCGGCTTGCCAGGCGGGCTACCTTGCCCTTTTCTTTACCCGCCATGCCCAGGCCGAGCATCGCGTCCACTTCGTAATCCTGAATATGCAGCAGCGTACGTGCGCCGCTCAGTCTGGCAAGGAGCCGCATACCCGGTACGCAAAACAGGGTTGGCACCACGCCGATAATGCGATCCGGCTTCCAGCGACGTTGCGCCAGCAGCGGGAAAAATGAACTCACCGCAAAGCTGCCCAGATGAATCAGGCGCTTTAAGGTAGATGGCTGTTTCGGCACGTATAACGGGCAGCGCCAGACGGTCGCCGCACCCTGCTCTTTTTTATATGTCCATGCCGAATAGTCCGGATGAACTTCCCAGTCCGGATAGTAAGGAGGCGCGGTGATAACACGCACCTCATGGCCCTGGCTGGTCATCCACTCCACCATTTCCCCGGTGTATTTACCGATACCGGTCAACTCCGGTGAGTAGTTAATGCCGTAGACCAGAATTTTCATAAACCAGGTACCTTCCCTTTACCCTGACTGATGAAGTAGGCACGGCTGTTGTCGTGCACATCATCGCGACGCAGTAACGCTTCCGGCGTCAGCCAGCAGTAATCTTTGTGCTGTTCGGTCGGTAGCCGGAGCTGCTTATCGTCCACCCGCAGGCGGAAGCCGAGCACAATGTAGTGAGTGGAAAAATCCTGCCCGGAGAAGTTGTCGTCGTAGAAGTGCTGCCACACGCCGTAAAATTCGCCTTCTTCAAGCATAAAGCGCTGGCCCAGCTCTGCCCCGGTCAGGCGGACAAAAGCATCGGCCAGCGTTTCATCTTTCTGCACGCGTCCGCCCGGCACGAACCAGAAGCCCTGGGCAGGGCGATTGGTGCGCAGGCCCAGCAGGTATTCACCTGCCAGGTTTTCAACGACGAGATCGATGGAGATTAGCGGCGTAGCACGGACTACGGTTGCGAAATCTTCCTGACTCAGAAACATGCTCACCCCCGGAACCGGGACTGATTTTCGAGGAACCACTGGTAGGTGCTGGCAAGGCCAGGCTCCAGGGCTATCTCGTGATACCAGCCAAGACGGCGCAGACGGGTGACATCCAGCAGCTTGCGTGGCGTGCCGTCCGGTTTAGTGGCATCGAACACCACGCGGCCACGGTAGCCCGTCACTTTCGCAATGGTCTGCGCCAGCTCGCGGATGGTGCAGTCCACGCCGGTGCCGACGTTGATGTGCGAAAGCATCGGCTCGGTGTTTTCAGCCCACACTTCCGGGTCCAGCTCCATCACATGAATGCTGGCCGCCGCCATATCATCCACATGCAGGAACTCGCGCATCGGCGTCCCGCTACCCCACACCACCACATCCGGCGTGTTCTGTTCGGTGGCTTCATGGAAGCGACGCAGCAGGGCCGGAATAACATGAGAGTTACTCGGGTGGAAGTTGTCGTTCGGCCCGTACAGATTGGTTGGCATCACCGAGCGATAGTCGCGGCCGAACTGGCGGTTATAGGATTCGCACAGTTTGATCCCGGCGATTTTGGCAATCGCATACGGCTCGTTGGTGGCTTCAAGCGTGCCCTGCAACAGCTCGCTTTCCGCCATCGGCTGGTTTGCCATCTTCGGATAAATACAGGATGAACCGAGGAACAGCAGCTTGTTCACGTTGTGCGTGTGCGCAGAGTGAATGATGTTGCTCTCGATCATCATGTTTTCGTAGATGAAATCCGCCGGGTAAGTATTGTTCGCCACAATACCCCCCACTTTTGCGGCGGCCAGGTAAACCTGGTCGATACCCTCTCCGGCAAAGAAAGCGTTGACCGCAGCAGCATCCAGCAGATTCAGTTCATCACGACCGCGCAGCACAAGCTCGACGTCATCACGTTGCTCAAGCTGGCGGACAATGGCCGAGCCGACCATCCCGCGGTGGCCGGCAACAAAGATACGTTTTTTGTTCATGCTCAGGACTCCAGCGCGATGGCGACCTCGTAACCGTGTGACTTAAGCAGGGAGTGTTTCTTCGCTGCTTCCAGGTCTTTCGCCACCATCTCGCCAACCATCTCCTGCAGCGTGATTTCTGGTTTCCAGCCCAGCTTTTCGTGTGCTTTGGTTGGATCGCCCAGCAGGGTCTCCACTTCAGCAGGACGGAAGTAGCGCGGGTCTACGGAGACAATCACGTCGCCCGGCTTCACGCCCGGCGCGTCGTGACCGGTTACGGAAACCACGATGCCTTTTTCTTCCACGCCGGTGCCTTCAAAGCGCAGCTTGATACCCAACTGAGCCGCCGCCATTTCCACGAACTGACGCACGGAATACTGCACGCCTGTTGCGATAACGAAAT
>DALYUA010000135.1:0-7996 GCA_031993245.1 Buttiauxella sp.
CGTGGTATTAATCAGCATCGGCATCGCTCTGGTTAATATCGTGGCCGGCGTTATCTGGATTGCCTTTGGCAGCCTGATTGGCAAACTGCTTCGTAGCCGTCGCGCCTGGGCCACTTTTAACCTCTTTATGGGCCTGCTGACGGCGGCCTGTGTGCTGCTTATCTGGCATTAAACCAGCTTTGATGGGGGCGATTATTCGCCCTGCATCATCTGCTCTAACTGCTCGTGGGCGTCCAGCCATTCCAGTTCGCACTCTTCCAGCGCCGATTTTACCTTCACCTGGCTTTGCAGGCATTCGGTCATCTCAGCTTTTCGGCTTTGATCGTAAATAGCGCTGTCAGCCAGCTTCGCTTCTACTGCCGCCAGCTGCGCATTCAGCTTTTCCATCTGCTTTTCAAGGTGGGTAATTTGCTTACGCAGCGGCTGAGTCTGGGTGCGTAACTCTGCCTCGCGGCGTTTCTGATCTTTACGCGACTGCGCGCTGTTGGCGTTATCTTTCGCCGCCTCTTCTGGCTGGTTTTCCTGTTTTTGCAGAACGCTGAGCCACTGCTGATAATCTTCCAGATCGCCATCAAAGGCTTCGACTTTTCCGTCGTGCACCAGATAAAGATCGTCGGTGGTTGAGCGCAGCAGGTGGCGGTCGTGCGAGACAACAACCAGCGCGCCTTCGAAATCAATCAACGCTTCAGTCAGCGCCTGGCGCATGTCGAGATCGAGATGGTTGGTTGGTTCATCAAGCAGCAGCAGATTAGGGCGCTGCCAGACGACCAGCGCCAGCACCAGGCGGGCTTTTTCGCCGCCGGAGAAACGTGCGGTTTGCTCAGTGACCTTATCGCCCTGGAAACCAAAGCCGCCCAGATAGTCGCGCAGTTGCTGTTCCAGTTCTTTAGGTGCGATACGCGCCAGATGCGTGAGCGGCGATTCATCCGCACGCAGATATTCAAGCTGGTGCTGCGCAAAGTAGCCGAGCTTGATGCCCTTCGCGAGTCCGATATCGCCCTGCAGCGGAGCCAGTTCACCCGCAAGCAATTTGATAAGCGTTGATTTACCCGCGCCGTTGCGGCCTAACAGGCCGATGCGCGAACCGGGAACCAGATTCAGCTTGATGGAGTTCAGGATCACACGATCGCCGTAGCCCGCGCTGACTTTTTCCATGCGTAGCAGGGGATTAGGCAGGCTTTCCGGCGCACGGAAACTAAAGTGGAACGGGTTATCCACGTGCGCAGGTGCAATCAGCTCCATGCGCTCCAGCATTTTGACACGGCTCTGAGCCTGCTTCGCTTTAGAGGCCTTTGCTTTAAAACGGTCAATAAAACTTTGCAGATGCGCCACGCGCTCCTGCTGGCTTTCATACATCGACTGCTGCTGCGCAAGGCGCGTAGCACGCTGGCCTTCAAAGGAGGAGTAGTTGCCGGTGTACTCGAACATGCTTTGCTGTTCGATATGGATGATTTTGCCGACTACCGGGTCGAGGAAGTCGCGGTCATGCGAAATAAGGATTAGCGTGCCGGGATAATTTTTTAGCCATCTTTCCAGCCAGATTACGGCGTCCAAATCCAGGTGGTTAGTGGGTTCATCAAGCAACAATAAATCTGAGCGGCAAATCAGCGCCTGCGCCAGGTTTAAACGCATGCGCCAGCCGCCAGAAAAATCGCTGACCGGACGTTCGAGCTGCTCGTTGCTGAATCCCAGCCCGTGCAGCAGGCTTGCGGCGCGGGAGCGAATAGTCCATGCATCAACCGCATCAAGCTTGCCGTGTATAAGGGCGATAGCGTGGCCGTCGTTAACAACGTTTGCCTGAGCCAGTTCGGCCTCAAGCTGGCGGAATTCACGGTCACCGTCGATAACGTATTCAATGGCGGGAACTTCCAGCGCCGGCGTTTCCTGGTTAACCCAGGCCAGAGCCCAGTTGCCCGGAAAGGTCATGTTGCCGCCATCAGCGCTTATCTCGTTCTTTAAAAGCGCCAGCAGCGTGGATTTACCGCAGCCGTTTTTACCCACGAGGCCAACTTTCTGGCCTGGGTTAATGGTGGCGGTGGCGTTATCCAGCAGAACGCGAGTGCCGCGACGAATTTGTAACGAGGAGAAAACAATCATAAAGCGCCGTATGTTCAGAGTATGTTAAATTGTCATTATATTCAGGTGACGTGATGCGTTGGCTATCGCGTCGGGCTGCATGGTAGCCCAAAAAAATCACTATGACGACGCCCTGGAGGGTAATGATGTCGCAGCCGCCGAAAGTTTTGCTGCTGTATGCCCATCCGGAATCTCAGGACTCGGTCGCAAACCGGGTGTTGCTCCAACCGGCCGAGCTACTGAAAAATGTTACCGTGCATGACCTTTATGCGCACTATCCCGATTTTTTTATCGATATCTATCATGAGCAAGCCTTGCTGCAAGAGCATGACGTTATCGTCTTTCAACATCCGCTTTACACCTATAGCTGCCCGGCGTTGCTCAAAGAGTGGCTGGATCGCGTGCTAAGCCGTGGCTTTGCCAGCGGCGTGGGAGGCACCGCTCTTGCGGGAAAGTACTGGCGGAGCGTCATCACTACGGGAGAGCCGGAAGGCGCTTACCGTCACGATGGCTTTAACCGCTTTCCCCTGTCCGATATTTTGCGGCCTTTTGAACTTACTGCGGCGATGTGTCGTATGCACTGGATGAATCCTGTCATCGTCTATTGGGCGCGCCGTCAATCCCCTCAGGAACTGGCCAGTCATGCAAAGGCATACGGTGAATGGTTGGCTGCGCCGCTACCGCCGGGAGGACGCTGATGCAAACTGCTGACCTGTTGTTCGCTGGAGTATTGTTTTTATTTGCTGCGGTAGTCACCGTGCCCATTGCTGCCCGTCTGGGCATTGGAGCAGTGCTGGGCTACCTGCTGGCGGGTATCGCTATCGGGCCGTGGGGCTTAGGTTTTATCAGCGACGTGGAGGAAATACTTCATTTCTCTGAGATGGGCGTAGTGTTTCTGATGTTCATCATTGGGCTGGAGCTGAACCCTTCAAAGCTCTGGAAGCTACGGCGTTCGATCTTTGGCGTTGGCGCAGCGCAGGTCATTCTGAGCGCCGTTATCCTCGCCGGCCTGCTGATGCTGACCAGGTTCTCCTGGCAGGCCGCTGTTATTGGCGGTATCGGGCTTGCGATGTCTTCGACCGCGATGGCTTTGCAACTGATGCGCGATAAGGGGATGAATCGTAACGAAGCAGGGCAGCTCGGGTTTTCCGTGCTGTTGTTTCAGGACCTGGCTGTTATCCCCGCTTTGGCGCTTGTGCCGCTGCTCGCGGGCAATGACAACGGCCATACGGACTGGATAAAGATCGGGTTTAAGGTGCTTGCTTTTGCCGGCATGCTGATTGGCGGACGTTATCTTTTGCGGCCATTGTTCCGTTTTATTGCTGGTTCTGGCGTGCGTGAGGTCTTTACGGCTGCGGCATTGTTGCTGGTGCTGGGCTCGGCGCTGTTTACGGATCTGCTGGGACTTTCAATGGCGCTGGGGACGTTTATCGCAGGCGTATTGCTGGCGGAGAGCGAATACCGGCACGAACTGGAAATCGCCATCGATCCGTTTAAGGGATTATTGCTGGGGCTGTTCTTTATTTCCGTTGGGATGGCGCTGAATCTGGGCGTGCTCTACGCCCATTTGCCGATGGTGATTCTCGGCGTTATCGTGCTGGTGATGGTGAAATTTGCTGTGCTTTATGGCATCTCTCACGTATACGGTTTGCGCAGTTCTGAAAGGCTGCAGTTTTCCGGCGTGCTAAGTCAGGGCGGGGAGTTTGCCTTCGTCCTTTTTTCTACCGCCTCTTCGCAGAAGCTGTTTCAGGGCGACCAGATGCCGCTGCTGTTGGTTACCGTCACGCTATCCATGATGACTACGCCATTATTAATGAAGGGCGTGGATGCCATTCTTGCGCGGCGTTTTAACAGCGATGAAGAGCCGGACGAGAAACCTTACGTTGAAGACGATCTTCCGCAGGTGATTATCGTGGGCTTCGGGCGTTTTGGGCAAGTGATTGGCCGTCTTTTAATGGCCAATAAAATGCGCATCACGGTGCTGGAGCGGGATATCAGTTCGGTTAGCCTGATGCGAAAATATGGCTATAAAGTTTATTACGGCGACGCGACAGAGCTTGAACTGCTGCGCTCGGCGGGTGCAGAAGCGGCAAAATCTATTGTTATTACCTGTAACGCGCCGGAAGATACGATGAGGATCGTCCATCTGTGTCAACAGCACTTTCCACATCTGTCGATTCTGGCGCGCGCCAGAGGACGCGTCGAAGCGCATGAGCTGTTACAGGCAGGCGTGACGCAGTTCTCACGCGAGACTTTTTCCAGCGCGCTGGAGTTAGGACGCAAGGCATTGATGACGCTTGGTATGCATCCTCATCAGGCGCATCGCGCGCAGCTGCATTTTCGTCGCCTGGATATGAGCATGCTGCGTGAACTTATGCCAATCCATACCGATACCGCGCAGATTTCCAGAGTGAGGGAGGCGCGTCGGGAGCTGGAAGAGATTTTCGAACGCGAAATGCAACAAGAGCGTCGCCAGTTTGACGGCTGGGACGAATTTGAATAGAAGGTGAAGCCAATGTCAGTGCGCAAGCGTTTTATTGCTGGGGCAGTGTGCCCTCATTGCCAGGCGCAGGATTCTCTCGCCATGTGGCGTGAGAATAATATCGATATCGTTGAGTGTGTTAAGTGCGGACACCAGATGCGTGAAGCGGACAAACAGGCTCGTGAGCATGTCCGCGAGCAAGAGCAGGTGATAGGCATTTTTCATCCGGACTAGCGAGATCCCCCGAGTTTTTTTAAGCTTAAGGGTACACCGGCGTCGATTTCCGCTACAATCGTCGCCAGTTTTTTTCCCACGCTCAGGAGATATCATGAAAGTAGCAAAAGACCTGGTGGTCAGCCTGGCCTATCAGGTACGTACAGAAGACGGTGTGTTGGTTGATGAGTCTCCGGTGAGTGCGCCGCTGGACTATCTGCATGGTCACGGCTCCCTGATTTCAGGGCTGGAAAACGCGCTTGAAGGCCACGTTGTTGGCGATCGTTTTGATGTGAGCGTTGGCGCTAACGACGCTTACGGTCAGTATGACGAAAACCTGGTGCAACGCGTACCGAAAGACGTTTTTATGGGCGTTGACGAACTGCAGGTTGGCATGCGTTTCATGGCGGAAACCGATCAGGGTCCGGTGCCGGTTGAAATCACAGAAGTTGAGGACGACCACGTTGTAGTTGACGGCAACCACATGCTGGCAGGCCAGAACCTGAACTTCAACGTTGAAGTTATCGCGATTCGTGAAGCAACTGCGGAAGAGCTGGCGCATGGCCACGTTCACGGTGAGCACGATCATCACCACGAACATGGTGACGGTTGCTGCGGTGGTCACGGCCACGATCACGACCACGACCATGACCACGGTAAAGGTGGCTGTGGCGGCAACGGCGGTTGCGGTTGCCACTAAGCTTTAAGTAAGCGATAAAAAAGGCGTGTCTGAGACACGCCTTTTTCTTAGTAATGCGGAGGCGGAGTCTCCTCGGCCTGTGAGGCAATCATAGATGGCTGGCTGGCCTTTAATTTTTCAACCAGCAAACGAAAATGCTCGCGCAGTTTGACCATCTCCAGTTCGTGAGCCGTTACCGTCTGATTTAACTCTTCTATCGTTATCTCCTGGAAAGCGAGACGACTCTCAAGTTCTTCCAGCCGTTGTTCGGTCGATTTTTGTTGCATGGCTTACCTCTTTGGCCTGCAGATGGACGATTTCCCGCGATTCTACTGAAAATTACCTCTCGTTACAGCGCCATTTTCCCCCGCACGAAACTTCTTTATACAAAAAGAGTCTGAATTTGACTCGATAACGAGCGCAGAGATTGTGTAGATTTCTCCCGCGACGTTATAGTACGTCTCTTAGTTGAAAATAACCTTGGGGTTAGAGGCCCCGGCCCTGGAGAAATGGATGAAATCATTGTTTAAAGTAACGCTTCTGGCGGCCACGATGGCTGTTGCCCTGAGCGCTCCGGCGTTTGCTGCTCCGGCCGCTGCCGCAAAAGATACCGCTGCTGCGCCTGCAAGCAACGCGGCATTCAAAAATGACGATCAGAAGTCTGCGTATGCACTGGGTGCTTCGCTTGGCCGTTACATGGAAAACTCCCTGAAAGAACAAGAAAAACTGGGCATCACTCTGGATAAAACCCAGCTTATCGCCGGTGTTCAGGACGCGTTTGCTGATAAGAGCAAACTGTCTGACCAGGAAATTGAACAAACTCTGCAGGCGTTTGAAGCCCGCGTGAAGGCTTCCGCTCAGGCGAAAATGGAAAAAGATGCGAAAGAAAATGCGGATAAAGGTAAAGCCTTCCGTGACGCTTTCGCAAAAGAAAAAGGTGTGAAAACCTCTTCTACCGGTCTGCTGTACAAAGTAGATAAAGAAGGCACCGGCGATGCGCCGAAAGACAGCGACACCGTAGTAGTGAACTACAAAGGTACGCTGATCGACGGTAAAGAGTTCGACAACTCTTACACCCGTGGCGAGCCGCTCTCTTTCCGTCTTGACGGCGTTATTCCTGGCTGGACCGAAGGCCTGAAAAACATCAAGAAAGGCGGCAAAATCAAGATGGTTATCCCACCAGAGCTGGCCTACGGCAAAACTGGCGTTCCGGGAATTCCTGCTAACTCTACGCTGGTCTTTGAAGTAGAGCTGCTGGATATTAAACCGGCGCCTAAAGCTGACGCCAAACCTGATGTTGCTGCTGAAGCAGAAGCTGCCAAAAGCAAGTAACCAGTGATTAACCGCCGCCTCAGGGGCGGCGGTTTTTTATTTGTAGCGACATATAATAATAAAGACTGGAAAGCGGGTCTTACGGTGTATTACCTTATCGGTCAGCGTTTCAACTGAGTTTGAGTCTGCCCTGACACCATTAAAGCGCGACAGGCTCTCTGTAGAGGGTGGTATTTTTAAATGTCCAATTCGCTTTTGACCAACGAAACCAGTGAGCTTGATTTACTGGACCAGCGTCCCTTTGAACAAACCGACTTCGAAATATTAAAATCCTATGAAGCGGTCGTCGATGGTTTAGCGATGCTGATTGGTTCCCATTGCGAAATCGTGCTGCATTCCCTTCAGGATCTGAAGTGTTCAGCAATTCGTATTGCAAACGGTGAACACACCGGGCGAAAAATTGGTTCTCCAATTACCGATTTGGCTCTGCGCATGCTCCACGATATGACCGGAGCAGATAGCAGCGTATCTAAGTGCTACTTTACGCGCGCTAAAAGCGGCGTGCTGATGAAGTCAGTTACTATTGCCATTCGCAATCGCGACCAGCGAGTGATTGGCCTTCTGTGCATCAACATGAACCTTGATGTGCCTTTTTCGCAGATTATGTCGACCTTCATCCCGCCAGAAACGCAGGATCAGGAAGTGCCGTCTTCGGTTAACTTCGCTTCCTCCGTTGAAGACCTGGTGATGCAAACGCTGGAGTTCACCATCGAAGAGGTGAACGCCGATCGCAACGTGTCGAACAATGCTAAAAATCGCCAGATTGTTCTCAACCTCTATGAGAAGGGCATCTTCGATATAAAAGATGCGATTAACCAGGTTGCGGATCGTTTGAATATCTCCAAGCACACCGTTTATCTCTACATTCGTCAGTTCAAAAACGGCGATTTCCTGGGCCAGGAAAAGTAAATGCGTTTTGCCATGATGGTGACCGGTCCCGCCTACGGTACACAGCAGGCAAGTAGCGCGCTGCAGTTCGCGCATGCCGTCATTGCCGAAGGTCACACGTTGAACTGCGTATTCTTCTATCGTGAAGGCGTGCTTAATGCTAATGCGCTTACAACCCCAGCGAACGATGAGACCGATCTGGTGCGGGCCTGGCAAGAACTTCACGATCGGCATGGCGTAGACCTGCATATTTGCGTTGCCGCAGCATTGCGCCGTGGCGTGGTTGATGATGTCGAGGCAAAACAGCATGCGCTGGCCGCGAGCAA
>DALYUA010000136.1:0-7962 GCA_031993245.1 Buttiauxella sp.
ACACTTTCTTTGGGGTGCCGCAACCGCGGCGTATCAGGTTGAGGGTGGCCACAATGCCGATGGCAAAGGCCCGTCAATCTGGGATCTCTTTGCCCATCAGTCCGGTAATACCTGGCAGGGCACCAACGGTGATGTCGCCGTCGACCACTATCACCGCTTCCGTGAAGACGTAGCTTTAATGGCCGAACAGGGATTACAGAGTTACCGATTTTCAATTTCCTGGCCACGCCTGTTCCCACAGGGACGCGGTGAAATCAACGAAGCCGGGGTGAAGTTCTACAGCGATTTAATAGATTGCCTGGTCGAAAATAATATTGAACCCATGATCACCCTTTACCACTGGGATCTGCCGCAGGCTTTACAGGATGATGGCGGCTGGGAAAACCGAGCTACCGCAGAAGCCTTCGTTGACTACGCCCGCCTGTGCTATGCCCGCTTTGGCGACCGCGTGAAGCTCTGGTCAACCTTTAACGAAACCGTGGTATTTATTGGTCACGGCTACATCACCGGCAGCCACCCGCCTTCGGTGCGCGATCCTGCCCGCGCTATTCAGGCCTGTCACCATGTGTTTGTTGCCCATGCCGCAGCGGTTAAAGCGTTCCGTGCAAGCCAGATTGCCGGGACAATCGGTTTTGTGAATGTCTTACAGACCCATACGCCGTTAACGGATTCGCCGGAAGATAAACAGGCCGCAGCCTTTGCCGATGGGATCTGGACTCACTGGCTGTACGATCCGGTATTAAAAGGCGAATACCCGGCTGAGCTGTTAGCCAAAGCGCAGGCGCTGTGGAACGTGCCGCGATTTGCCGCAGGCGATGAGCAATTACTCAAAGAAAATATCTGCGACTTTATCGGGCTTAACTATTACAAACGCGAAACCGTTGCCGCTAATAATCAGCAAACGCATTTACAGGCCAATCACAGCGGCGAGCGTAATAGCGGTCATGAGTTCGGGTTTAAAGATTTATTTAAATTTGTTCGTAATCCCACCGGCGTCTATACCGACTGGGACTGGGAAATTTACCCGCAGGGTTTAACCGAGGGTATTTTGCAGATCAAAGCGCGCTACGGCGATATTCCGATGTATATCACCGAAAATGGACTTGGTGCTAAAGACCCCATTATCGACGGCGAAGTTGTTGACGATCCGCGCATCGACTATTTAAAAATACATATCGACGCCATTGAAGCCGCCATGCGGCAAGGTGCCGACGTACGAGGCTACTATCCCTGGTCGTTTATCGATCTGCTGAGCTGGCTCAACGGTTACCAGAAGCAGTACGGTTTTGTGTATGTTGACCATCAAAACGGGCTTGCGCGCAAACGTAAGAAAAGCTTCTTCTGGTATCAGGAGCTGATCGCCAGTCGCGGTGAAAAGAGATAGGTAAATCATGACTTAAATCAGGCGGCTTATCCTCGCCGTGCCGACAGGCTTCAGGTGGCCGCCTTTTATCTCTGTCGTATATCGAAATCCGCCTGGCGTTACGTTGTGTAACCGCTTGCGGGTAGCATTACGCGTAAAAAGTCTTATAATCCCCCCGCCTTATGTCGCACATAAGAAACGCATTTCGTTATTTTGCATTCGGGAGGCTACATGACTACCACGCAAGCGCCGCGTATTGCAGGCTGGCTTATTGCCCCTCTCGCCTGGCTTCTGCTGACTTTGCTCAGCAGCTCCATTGCGCTGGCCATCTATTTAATGATGCTTATCTCTCCTGAAAGCCATCGCTTAATGAATGCGCAGGGGCATAATATGGTGCTGTTTTGGTACTTCTCGGTGGCCTGCGCCATTGCCATGTGGGGTTATACCGTCTGGCTGACCGTGGCATTTTTTAAACGCCGCAAAAAAGTTGTGCGTCATTATATTCTTTGGCTCCTGATTTCGGTGCTGTTAGCTCTTAAAGCCTTTGCCTTCTCTCCGGTCAGTGACGAGCTCGCCCTGCGCCAGCTTTTGTTCCCGCTGCTCGCAGCTTCCTTACTGGTGCCTTACCTCAGACGCTCGCAGCGCGTAAAGCAAACTTTTATTAATCCGTGATCGTCCTTAAATATCCTGTTGTCGTCGCTTGTTTTTTCGCCGATAATGTACGGCTTTTTTTGTTTCAGGTTTGAAAATGACAGATTATTTGCTGCTCTTTGTTGGTACGGTGCTGGTCAACAACTTCGTGCTGGTGAAATTTCTGGGGCTGTGCCCGTTTATGGGCGTTTCCAAAAAACTGGAGACGGCTATCGGCATGGGGCTTGCAACCACCTTCGTATTAACGCTGGCCTCCATTTGCGCCTGGGTTATTAATGACCTGATCCTGATCCCTCTGGATTTGGTCTATCTGCGCACCCTTGCTTTTATTCTGGTTATCGCCGTCGTGGTGCAGTTCACTGAAATGGTGGTAAGAAAAACCAGCCCTGCGCTTTATCGCTTATTAGGCATATTTTTACCGCTCATCACCACCAACTGCGCGGTGCTGGGCGTGGCGCTGCTAAACATCAATCTCGGCCATAACTTTCTGCAGTCTGCGCTGTATGGTTTCTCCGCGGCGATTGGTTTCTCGCTGGTGATGGTGCTGTTTGCGGCGATTCGTGAACGTCTCGCCGTCTCTGACGTGCCGGCGCCGTTCAAAGGTAATGCTATTGCCCTGGTCACCGCCGGTTTAATGTCTCTGGCCTTTATGGGCTTTAGCGGGCTGGTGAAGTTCTGATGAGTACCGTATGGATTGCTGTTATGGCGATTACCCTGCTGGGCCTGGCCTTTGGCCTGATACTGGGGTATGCCTCGCGCCGGTTCGCCGTTGAAGAAGATCCAATTGTCGAGAAAATCGAAGAATTGCTGCCGCAAAGCCAGTGCGGACAATGTGGTTATCCCGGCTGCCGTCCGTATGCAGAGGCGGTGGGAAATAACGGCGCAAAAATAAACCTCTGCGCCCCCGGCGGCGAAGCGGTAATGCAAAAAATTGCTACCCTGCTGAACGTCGAACCACAGCCTATCGAAGGCGACGAAGCGGCACTTGCTCCCGTGCGCATGCTGGCGGTGATTGACGAAGCCAACTGCATCGGCTGCACGAAATGCATCCAGGCCTGCCCTGTCGATGCCATCGTGGGCGCAACGCGCGCTATGCACACCGTGATGAGCGACCTTTGCACCGGCTGCAACCTGTGTGTGGACCCTTGCCCGACAAGCTGTATCGATCTTGTCCCGGTCGCCACCACCACTGAGAGCTGGAAATGGGATCTCCAGACCATTCCGGTACGTAATATTCCGGTGGAGCAACATGCTTAATTTCTTCAAACGTTTTAATAAAGAGCGGATCTGGGACTTCGACGGCGGTATTCATCCACCGGAGATGAAAAGCCAGTCTAACGGCACGCCGTTGCGCCAGGTCCCCTTACCTAAACAGCTTGTCCTTCCTCTCAAGCAGCATATCGGCGCTGAGGGCGAGCTATGCGTGAAAGCCGGCGACTTTGTGTTGCGCGGCCAGCCGTTGACCAAAGGTCGCGGCAGAATGCTGCCGGTGCATGCGCCAACGTCAGGTACCGTTACGGCAATAGCTCCGCATTCTACGGCGCACCCTTCTGCGCTCGCAGAGCTGAGCGTTATTATCGACGCCGACGGTGAAGACACCTGGATTGACCGGGACGGCTGGGCTGATTACCGCAGCCGTAGCCGCGAGGCCTTAATCGATCGCATTCATCAGTACGGCGTTGCGGGTCTGGGCGGTGCAGGTTTCCCGACCGGGAATAAATTGCTGGGCGGCGGCGATAAAATCGATACGCTGATTATTAACGCCGCTGAGTGCGAGCCGTACATCACAGCGGACGATCGCCTGATGCAGGACTGCGCCGCGCAGATTGTGGAAGGTATCCGCATTCTTGCCCACATTCTGCAACCGCAGCGCGTGTTAATCGGTATTGAAGATAACAAACCGCAGGCGATTTCCATGCTGCGCGCGGTGCTGGTCGATGCCCACGACATTCAACTACGCGTGGTCCCGACCAAATATCCGTCCGGCGGCGCAAAGCAGCTTACGCAAATCCTCACGGGCAAACAGGTTCCGCACGGCGGGCGTTCCTCAGATATCGGCGTACTGATGCAGAACGTCGGTACGGCTTATGCGGTAAAACGCGCGGTGATTGACGGCGAGCCGCTGACCGAACGCGTAGTGACCTTAACGGGTGAAGCCGTTGCTCAACCTGGCAACGTCTGGGCGCGCCTGGGTACGCCGGTTCGTCATCTGTTAGATTTCGTCGGCTTCCGTCCAGCTCACGATCAGCAGGTCATTATGGGCGGTCCGCTGATGGGCTTTAGCCTGCCCTGGCTTGACGTTCCGGTGGTGAAAATTACCAACTGCCTGCTGGCCCCTTCGGCAAACGAAATGGGCGAAGCGCAGGAAGAGCAAAGCTGCATTCGCTGTAGCGCCTGTGCGGACGCCTGTCCGGCGGACCTGCTTCCGCAGCAGTTATACTGGTTCAGCAAAGGCCAGCAGCACGACAAAGCCACCGCGCACAATCTTAAAGACTGTATTGAGTGCGGCGCCTGCGCTTACGTTTGCCCAAGTAATATTCCGCTGGTGCAGTATTTCCGCCAGGAAAAAGCAGAGATCCGCGAGATTGCGCTGGAAGCGAAACGCACAGCAGAAGCCAAAGCACGCTTTGAAGCGCGCCAGGCCCGTCTTGAACGTGAAAAAGCAGCGCGCCTTGAGCGCCATAAGCAGGCGGCAGTCCAGCCTACGGGCAAAGATAACGAAGCGATCCAGGCCGCGCTCGCCCGCGTGAAAAGCAAGAAAGCCAACAGCAACGAACCGATTATTGTACAAGCCGGAAGCAAACCGGATAACAGCGAGACGATCGCCGCACGCGAAGCCCGCAAAGCCCAGGCGCGCGCAAAACAGGCTGAAAAAGCGCAGCAGACGGAAGCCGCTGAAACGGTAGCTGCCGATCCGCGCAAAGCCGCTGTCGAGGCCGCCATCGCCCGGGCCAAAGCACGTAAAGCAGCGCAGGCAGACAGCGAGCCGGTTGCAGAGGTCGCACCTGCCGAACCGGTCGATCCGCGCAAAGCCGCCGTCGAGGCTGCTATCGCCCGGGCCAAAGCACGTAAAGCAGCGCAGGCAGACAGCGAGCCGGTTGCAGAGGTCGCACCTGCCGAACCGGTCGATCCGCGCAAAGCCGCTGTCGAAGCCGCTATCGCCCGGGCCAAAGCACGTAAAGCAGCGCAGACAGACAGCGAGCCGGTTGCAGAGGTCGCACCTGTCGAACCGGTCGACCCGCGCAAAGCCGCCGTCGAGGCTGCTATCGCCCGCGTTAAAGCACGTAAAGCAGCGCAGACAGACAGCGAGCCTGTTGCAGAGGTCGCACCTGCCGAACCGGTCGACCCGCGTAAAGCCGCCGTCGAGGCCGCTATCGCCCGGGCCAAAGCACGTAAAGCAGCGCAGACAGACAGCGAGCCGGTTGCAGAGGTCGCACCTGCCGAACCGGTCGATCCGCGTAAAGCCGCCGTCGAGGCCGCTATCGCCCGGGCCAAAGCACGTAAGGTTGCTCAACAGGAAAAAGCCAACGAGGCGGATTCCACAGAAGAACAAGACCCAAGAAAAGCGGCTGTCGCTGCGGCCATTGCCCGCGTACAGGCACGTAAAGCCGCTCAGCAGATGGTGCCAGAGGATTAAATGGTTTTTAAAATCGCAAGCTCTCCTTATACCCATAATCAGCGCAGCACCTCCAGGATCATGCTGCAGGTTTGCTGTGCCGCCTTGCCGGGCATCGCGGCGCTGTGCTTCTGGTTTGGCTGGGGCAGCCTGATTCAGATTGCGCTTGGCATGCTCAGCGCGGTTGCCGCTGAAGCTCTGGTGGTGAAGCTGCGCAAACAGTCGCTGCGTCTGACGCTTGGTGATAACTCGGCCGCGCTGACCGGCCTGTTGCTGGGGATCAGTATTCCCCCTCTCGCCCCGTGGTGGATGGTGATCCTCGGGACAGTTTTTGCGGTGATTATCGCAAAGCAGCTTTATGGCGGTCTGGGCCACAACCCCTTTAATCCGGCGATGGTTGGCTATGTTGTTCTGTTGATTGCCTTTCCGGTGCAAATGACATCGTGGCTGCCGCCGCAGTCTATTGCCGCGACGATCCCGGGTATCAGTGATGTTCTGCATGTTATCTTCACCGGCAGCACGGCGATGGGCGATACCATGACGCAGCTGCGCATCGGTGTGGACGGTATTAGCCAGGCTACACCGCTTGATACCTTTAAAACGGGCGTTCGCGGCGGCCATCCGGCTGCGGATTTGCTCAACACGCCAATTTATAGCGGCGTGCTGGCCGGGCTTGGCTGGCAGTGGATTAACGTGGCGTTTATGGCGGGTGGCGCGTTCCTGCTCTGGCGCGGTACGATCCGCTGGCATATCCCGGTCAGTTTCCTGCTGACGCTGGCCGTTTGCGCAACGCTCGGCTGGGTAATTTCACCGGAGAAATGCGTTTCGCCTGTCATTCATCTTTTCTCAGGCGCGACGATGTTTGGGGCTTTCTTTATTCTTACCGACCCGGTTACCGCCTCGACAACCAACCGTGGACGTTTGCTCTTTGGCGCGCTGGCGGGCCTGCTGGTGTGGCTGATTCGTACCTGGGGCGGCTACCCCGATGGGGTGGCGTTTGCGGTGCTGCTGGCGAATATTACCGTGCCGCTGATTGATTACTACACCCGTCCACGCGTCTATGGCCATCATTAAGGAGGCGTCATGCTGAAAACAATGCAAAAACATGGCGTCACGCTGGCTATTTTTGCCGCTCTGGCAACCGGCCTGACTGCGGTAGTTAACGAACTGACGAAACCGACTATCGCCCATCAGGCTGCGCTGCAGCAAAAAATACTTTTCGATCAGGTTTTACCTGCCGACATGTACGATAACGACATTCAGCAGAGCTGCCTCCTTGTCAACGATCCGCAGCTCGGCGCGGGCGAGCGCCGTCTATACGTTGCACGCAAGGGTGATAAGCCGGTGGCTGTAGTAATGGAAACGACGGCCCCCGACGGTTATTCCGGCGCTATTCAACTGCTGGTTGGCGCGGATTTCAACGGAAAAGTGCTGGGTACCCGCGTCACTGAACATCATGAGACGCCGGGTCTCGGGGATAAAATCGAGCTCCGCCTGAGCGACTGGATCACCCACTTCTCCGGTAAAACCATTCAGGGTAAAGATGATGCTACCTGGGCGGTAAAGAAAGACGGCGGGCAGTTCGATCAGTTTACCGGCGCGACCATAACGCCGCGTGCGGTGGTTAATGCGGTCAAGCGCGCGGGGCTTTTCGCCCAAATTCTACCGCCGCGTCTTGCACAATGATCCTCTTGTGGAGCGCAACCATGATTGATGTAAAAGATATTCTGGTGCAGGGCCTGTGGAAGAATAACTCGGCTCTCGTACAGCTACTGGGGCTTTGCCCACTGCTTGCCGTCACTTCTACGGCGACGAATGCCCTGGGCCTGGGTCTGGCAACCACGCTGGTACTGACTTTAACCAACGTTGCCGTTTCTGCTCTGCGCCGCTGGGTGCCTGCAGAAATACGTATTCCTGTGTATGTGATGATTATCGCCTCGGTAGTCAGTACCGTACAGATGCTTATCAACGCCTATGCCTTTGGGCTCTATCAGTCGCTTGGCATTTTTATCCCGCTGATTGTCACTAACTGCATCGTGATTGGGCGTGCGGAAGCCTTTGCCGCAAAGAATAGCGTACCGCTGGCCGCCCTTGACGGCTTTGCTATTGGCCTCGGGGCGACCAGCGCAATGTTCGTGCTGGGTTCCCTGCGTGAAATTCTTGGTAACGGCACGCTGTTTGATGGCGCGGACAGTTTGCTCGGCAGTTGGGCTAAGGTCCTGCGCATTGAGGTTTTCCATACGGATACGCCTTTCCTGCTGGCTATGTTGCCGCCGGGCGCCTTTATCGGCCTCGGCTTAATGCTGGCGGTAAAATATCTTATCGATGAAAA
>DALYUA010000137.1:0-7880 GCA_031993245.1 Buttiauxella sp.
CGCCACTGGCTGTTGCCGAGCAGCAGCCTGAGATCTTTCGTCACCGACGAGCCCGGCTGCACCGTAAAGGTGTAGCGCTCTTTGGTGGTAAAGAAGCAGATATACAGCAGCACCACGCCGCTCAGCCCCAGCACGCACATCGCCCCGAAGTAGCCCACCTGCTCGTTGCCTTTACCAATGATGCCCACCAGCGGCAGCGCAATGCCGCTGATGGCCAGCGACCCTGCGGCAGCGAGGAAAAAGCGCCACGACTGGAGAGCGTGACGCTCTTTCGGATCGGCGGTGATCACGCCCGGCATCGCGCAGTACGGCACGTTAACGAAGGTGTAGACCAGCGTCAGCAGGATGTAGGTGATACAGGCGTAGATGATTTTGCCCTGCGCGGAGAAATCTGGCGTGTAGAACGTCAGCACGCAGACAATGCCAAACGGGATCGCGCCCCACAGCAGGAATGGACGGAACTGACCGTGGCGCGTACGGGTGCGGTCCACCAGCAGCCCCATTAACGGATCGGTAACGGCATCCAGCACGCGCGAAACCAAAAACAGCGTGCCCATAATGCCGGCGGATAAGCCAAATACATCGGTGTAGAAATAGGCCAGCAGAAACATCGTCGCCTGCCAGACGAAGCCGCAGGCGGTGTCACCCAGCCCGTAGCCGATTTTGTCTTTCATGGTCAATTGCATGTTTACCCCCAACGCAGAGTGGAATGATGCAAACGTCAGGGACCTGAGCCGGGCAAAAAATACCCGGCGCATCGTCAGGAATACACCCTTTATTCGTGTGCTAAATTCACGTTTTCGTGTTAATAGAGTGTAAGGAGTCGATCGAATTTTCGGCAATGGTCAATTCTTGTTTAGTAATTATGATTTTTAGTTTGTGTGACTGGCGTCGATATATAAGAGGAGAAAAAGATAATATTTTCGGTTTTATTTTTAAGGGGTTATGAAAAAGCCAGCACAAGAAAAACATATTTAACAGACACGGAAAAACTGCCCACTGAATAATATCAGCAGGCAGCTTAAAACCTGTTTTTATTTATAAACCCAGCGCTTTTTTACCCGCATTAATTACCTCAATGATTTTATCGGTATCATAAATGCAGCCTTTCCAGGTTCCTCCGCTGACCGACTGTAACGCCGCCCACAGGCGCGTGTCGTCCGGCAGAAAATCATGCGCATGTAGATCGGGATGGGGCATTCTCGCGGCCAGTTCTGCGGCGCCCTCTTCCGGCGTCAGACGCATTTCCGGCGTGCCGATAAAATTGACGCTGCCGGTTAACGACAGTCGGTCAACTTCGATCTCGATAATGTCGTTATCGCGCAGCTTGCCGATTGGCCCGCCCGCCAGCGCTTCCGGCGCCACGTGACCAAAGCACGCGCCGGTGGAAACGCCGGAGAAGCGAGCATCGGTGATAAGCGAAACCGTTTTGCCCCAGGAGATATGCTTCAGCGCGGAGGTGAGCTGGTAGGTCTCTTCCATGCCGGTGCCGGACGGCCCGCCGCCGATAACCACCATGATATCGCCCTGTTCAATCCCGCCGCTTTTAATCGCTTTAATTGCCCGCTCCTCAGAGACAAACACCCGTGCGCGGCCGGTATGGCGGTAAACACCGTGCTCATCTACTACAGAAGGATCGATGGCCGTAGCCTTGATAATCGAGCCTTCCGGCGCGATGTTGCCCACCGGGAAAGCGACCGTTGAGGTCAATCCTTTAGCTTTAGCGCGCGCAGGCGGCAGGATCACATCATCGGGATCGACGCCATCCTGCTCGCGCAGACACTGCCGGAACTTTTCGCGTCGCTCCGAGGATTGCCACCAGTCGAGGTTTTCCCCCACCGTCTGGCCCGTCACCGTCATCGCGTCCTCATGCAGCAGCCCAAGCTCGCGCAGATGCAGCATCACTTCCGGCACGCCGCCCGCCAGGAACGCGCGCACCGTTGGATGGTAGTCCGGCCCGTTGGGCAGCACGCTGACAAGGCGCGGCACTTTGCGGTTGATGCGCGTCCAGTGTTCGACATCAGGAATAGTGCAGCCAGCCGCATGGGCAATGGCGGGAATGTGCAGCAGCAGATTGGTGGAGCCGCCGAAGGCCGCGTGGATCACCATCGCGTTTTCAATCGCCTTATCGGTCAGAATATCGCGCGTGGTGATGCCGCGATTATCCAGTTCGCTCACCGCCCGCGCCGACTGGCGCGAGATTTCCAGCCAGACAGCCTGCCCCGATGGCGCCAGCGCGGAGTGCGGCAATGCCAAGCCAAGTGCTTCAGCCACTACCTGCGACGTACCCGCCGTGCCCAGAAACTGACAGCCGCCGCCCGGCGAGGCGCAGGCGCGACAACCCAGTTCGGCGGCTTCCTGCAAGGAGAGTTCGTGATTGGCATAGCGCGCGCCGATGGTCTGCACCTTTCCGGCATCTTCGCCAAAGGTTGGCGGCAGCGTGGCGCCGCCGGGCACCAGAATAGTGGGCAGATTATGCATCGACGCCAGCGCAATCATGGTGGCAGGCAGGCCTTTGTCACAGGTGGCAACGCCGATTACCGCCCGGCGCGTAGGCAGCGAACGGATAAGGCGACGAAACACTATCGCCGCGTCGTTACGGTATGGCAGCGAATCGAACATGCCGTGAGTGCCCTGCGAACGTCCGTCGCACGGATCGCTGACGAACGCGGCAAACGGAATGCCGCCGTGACGGGTAATTTCTTTCGCCGCCGCCTGCATTTGTAGGCCAATTTCCCAGTGGCCGGTGTGATAGCCCAGCGCAATCGGACGACCGTCACCCGCGCGGATACCGCCCTGGGTGCCGATAATCAGCACCTCTTTGCCGGTGAGCTTGTTCGCATCCCAGCCCATGCCCGCGTTTTGCGTCATGCCGAACAGGTTGCCGCTTGGCGACTCCATCAGCATTTGCGGCGTCAGGGGCAGCGCCCCCTGCGGCCCGGCTGCGTGGGTGGTGACGGCATAAAAGGCATCGTCCTGGGGGGTAAAGATCGTTTCTATCGCCATTTTTTCTTCCGACTCAGCAGAGTTTCAACTGTTGCAGCAGCGCCCTGAGCTGCGCCTTACTGGCCTCGTCAAGCGGGCTGGCAGGCGGCAGTACGTGGGTGGATACCGGGCGTCCGCACAGGACAATCGCCTCTTTTATCACATTCACAAACGGCGTATCGAGCTGATAGATCTGCGGAATTTGCAGCAGCGTCTGGTGATAATGCGCCGCCTGCGCCAGGTCCCCGTCCCGGAAGGCCTGCAGCAGCTTAACCGATACCTGCGGCGCAAAGTTGCCGCTGGCGGAGATCGCCCCGTCGCCGCCCAGCAGGAGCGTGTTGAACAGGTGATCGTCATACCCGCACAGCACCGAAAAATGCGGATGCGCCGCTTTAACCGTGAGGAGCATGCTACGCAGATGGGCGACGGAGTCGATGGTATCTTTAATGCCGACGATATTACCGCGCGAATCCGCCAGCGTTTTGACCAGCGCCGGAGTGAGATCCTGCCCGGTCAGCGCCGGGAAGTTATAGAGGATAACCGGCAGCGACACGCTGTCCGCCACCTGCTCAAAGTAGCGAATCAGATTCTGCTCGGATACTTTCCAGTAATAAGGATTAATCACCACTATGCCATCCGCACCCACCTCTTGTGCGTGCTGGCTCAGCTCGACAGTTTCCCGCGCATTGGTGCCGCCGGTGCCGATCAGCACAGGTACGCGACGATCAACATGATCAATAGCAAAAGCGGCGATCGACTTGCGCTCTTCGGTATTAAGCTGCGAGAACTCCCCGCCGCTTCCCAGGAAGAAGAGGCCATCAACCCCTGCGGCAATCAGATCGTCAATCAGCGCGGCAGTGCCTTGCTTATCGAGCTTGCCTTCAGCGGTGAAGATAGTGGAGACAGGCGGAATAATCCCCGAAAACTGCGCGGTCTGCGGCATAAGAGCTCCTGTGCGTCATTTTGTTCTACATTATAGAACGACGTTCATTAATTTAGCCATCATAGTACGCCGCTAAGAAAGGGAAGGTAAATGAGACCCGCAGAGGAGATGTGCGTTTTTTAAGCTGGATCACAGAATGGGGGTTTGGTTCAGCAGGGAGCGATCGAATAGAAAAACGCGTAAAGATCCTCCTGCCAGATGAAACTTATCGGGTATAGTTACGCTTCTCTTCTGCCCGTACGCCACGTTGATTAAATGTATGAACCTCAGTCATTTCTGTTACTTGCTTTTGGTATTAGCGGCTGTCTGTAGCGCATTTCTGCCCAACCCGATTGTGATGTGGTTTCTGACCGTGAATCTACTGACGCTGGTAATATATGGCGCGGATAAACTGGCGGCCCGTAAAGGCTGGCGGCGAGTACCGGAATTTACCTTGCTGGTATTTGGTTTTGTAGGCGGCTGGTTTGGCGCGATTGTCGGCCAGCAGCTTTTTCGCCATAAAACACAGAAACAGCCGTTCAGAACTTACTTCGCTATAAGCGCGGTTTTGAATCTGGCTGTTGTGCTGGCGGCTGCGTATTGGTTGCCTATTCGCTGAACACTATCTCGCCATGCATGAGTTGCCAGGCGTCGTCCGGTTTCTGAATAAGCTCCTCGAATAAAGTGCAGCGACTGAGATCCGAATGTTGCGCCTGCCAGTTTTCCAACCATTGTGAGGCTGTTTGCCCCCACGTAAACTGCCGTTACCGCTGCTAGATCTGCTATACCAAAATGCTCTACTTCAATCGGCCAGCCTGGTAAGCCTCTGATTGTCGTTATTAATCGTATGCTTCTCCAGTTATCTTCATTTCGAGTATATCTCTGCAAAGTAGCATGCCCTGGGTTTTTGTCGTCGAAATCCCCATACGACGTATGGCATTATTTTTCATCAAATAGATTCTCTTGGGATCAATACCCAGGTTTTCGGAGACAGACACAATACTTCCTCCCGCAGATAGCTTCCTTATAATTAACTGTGAGAGAGGTGTAGGGAGTTTAAATGTTGGACAGCCATCATTTCTCAAAATCTCCCTAAGGAATGTCGCTCTGGTGCATAAACAGGAGATAAGCGTGATGTTATCGCCGTATGTACAATCCCCTTTGTGGATATCGCTCATGAGTAACACGGGTAAATTGAAACTCCCTGCGAGCCGAAGCAACGCTCGACGCTTATGAATACAATTCATATTCAGGATAATCTTCTTAGGACGATGCTTCAGGATGCTATTTTTTACCACGGCTAAACCATTAACCGAGACATTGTTAATAATGACTTTTTTTCTATCAAAATCAGAGGCGGCGTTTAATATATCCCTTGCACCCTGTAAGAAAAAGTTGTTGTCGGAAATGATGAGGTAAACCATCAGCATACCTTTTGCCTTATAAATATAATATCCACGAGCTTTCAGGCTAAAATAAAAGTGATTGCTAATGAAGGTTTTTATTAAAAACAACCAAAACAAATTCAACGTTAATGTAAGGCTGATTAGCCAACAAATCTTAACTGTTCAACCCGAGCTTTATTAATTCTGTATTAAGTTACCCTTGATTTTACGTGGCAAGGCTTTTTTATTGGTAAGTATTTTTGTATCAATGGCTAAGGATGATGAGCCAGCGTGTAAATCCTTTTACTTCTGGTAAGGGTAGATAATAAACCTGAATAAATTCTGTGTATTGAGCATGAGACACCCTGAACTCAGGGCAGTTCGTCGCGTGTATCTGTAGGTTAATCACTATTCCCCCTATCATAGCCTGACGCTTGAGACGTTTGGGTTTTGCATATAACCCATTGTATTTATAATTGTTTTTATTGTTTACATTGTTGTTTTTATAAAAAAACTAAGAATTTTCCTTTCTCTTTGTTATGGTAATTCCCGTCAGAGGAATAAATATATTCATAAAGGAGCGGTATACGAAACAGGATGCTGATGCAATACAGAATTACTGCTTAACGCAAACGTTTAAAATTAACAACCTCATCGTTTTACTTTGGTAATCATGAGCTAACCAGTCAAATTATCAAATAATTACCGCTTATGACAAATATTATTATAACGCCTGACGGTAGTTATCTGGACAGATTAGCGAAAAACTCGCTGAAAAATATAGTACAGGATTTAGGATATGAAAATGAATAAACTTAGCATGCTGATAGCATCGGTTGGAATTATTGCTGCACAGTCAACTTTTGCTGCTGATGGAACGATTACAATTAATGGGAAGATTACGGATACGAGCTGCACCATTGCTGTTAATGGGTCTGCAAATGGTACCGTAACGCTGCCGACGGTTTCAACTGCCACTCTGGCTACAACAGGGAGTACTGCAGGGACAACGCCTTTTGGCATTGACCTGACTAACTGTACAGGAACCACGCTGAAGAATGCTTATGCTTATTTTGAAGCAGGCACAATGGTCGATACCGCAACAGGTCGTTTAAATACGAGCGGCGGCACAAATACTCAGATTCAATTACTGGATAAAAATAATGCCGTAATTGCGGTAGGTTCCGCTGCTCAGGTAACATCTCCAGTTGCAGAAGATATTTCAGCTGGGTATGCCACTTTGAATTATTATGCACGGTACTATGCACCGGGAGCAAACAAATCAGTTACTGCTGGAAACGTATCCACGCAGGTTAATTACACCGTAATATACGATTAATATTAGTATCCAGGCGGTATAGTCTGTACCGCCTTAATAATAGCAGGTAGTTACATGTTCCATAATTTGCGTACACTGATAATCGCAATGAGTTTATTGAGTGTATCTGCACATGCCGGAGTCATTATTCACGGCACTCGCATTATCTTTGACGGCTCTTCATCGGAATCAGTTATAAAAGTCTCGAATAATGGCACTGTGCCCGTTTTACTACAGGCCTGGCTTGATGAGGGCAACCCGGATGCTCGACCAGAAGATATCAATGCTCCATTCAGTCTGACTCCGCCTGTAGTGCGTCTGGATCAAGGGAAAGGACAAACGATTCGCATATTGCGTATTGGTGGAAACCTGCCGTCAGATCGGGAGTCGATATACTGGTTTAACCTGCTGGAAATTCCCCCTAAAGCCGATAAAAAAGCAGCCGAAGATAAAAACCTGATGCAAATGGCGTTTCGTACCCGGATTAAATTTTTTTACCGTCCGGCCAGTCTCTCTATGTCCGTGAAGCAGGCCTACGAGAATCTTAAGTTTACCAGCAGGGACGGAAAAGTTGTTATACGCAACGATTCTCCTTATTACGTGACGCTGAGGGAAGTGGATTTCTACAAAGGGGAAAAAACGCCTGTCTTATTCAGCATTGATAAGCAGAAAAATAAGATGGTCGCCCCGTTTAGCACGCTCTCTCTATCCGTATCAAAACCTCGCCAGCTTACAGGCGCAACGCTTGTGAAATATAAGGTGGTAAATGATTTCGGCAGTGAAACGGCAGGACAGGGTCCTTTAATTAAATAACACGTTAAATGATATTTCCTGCAACCAGGAGAACAGACGGCGATGCAGACGTGAATCGACAGACACAGACGTTTGGATGACAAAGAATGCTCAGAACAAATTCCATGTATAGAGCGAAAAGCAGATTAAAACCGAGGCTGATTAACTGTAGCGCGGGAATTCTGTTTTGTATGCCTTGTGTGGCAGCGCAGGGTTTCGATGAGGTGGAATTTAACGATGCTTTTATGCGATTTAACGTCGATGTCTCACGCTACTCTCAGGGGAATCCTGTTGATGCCGGCACTTATCGCGCCGATATTTATCTCAATAATCGTTGGATTGGGCGCCAGGATGTCCGTTTTGCCCTGGCGACTCCGTTATCCAGGGTTGCGGTTCCCTGCCTTGATATGTCCTTACTGGAATATGCTGGCGTAAGTACGGACAATCTTCCTGAAGATACCCTCAATGCGCTACAAAG
>DALYUA010000138.1:0-1811 GCA_031993245.1 Buttiauxella sp.
GCAGGCCTGTTATTCCGCGCCGGAACCGCTGTTCACTGAAGATGGGAAGCTCAACCAGCTGATCCCTTCGCTGTTGCTCGAAGCCCGCCAGCTTAATGCGGACTGGCTGAAGCTTTCGCTTGGCCATTTTCGCAGCAGCCAGCAATTCCCGTTGCTACAGCAGTGGCTGGAACAAACTAACGTCGCGCTGGTGGTGGAAAACGATCAGACCGACTGCGGAAAACTCGCGCCCATACAGCGCTTCCAGGCCGCCTGTAACGTGCTAAATCTGCCGGTGAAGCTAACCTTTGATATGGCCAACTGGCTGTGGGTTGAGGAATCGCCGGAGGCGGCTGCCCGCGTGCTTGCGCCAAACGTCAGCTACATCCACGTCAAGGCTGCCGTTCCACACCATTATCACTACCGCGCTGTTGCGCTGGATGACGCCGAACCGCGCTGGATGGAGCTGCTTAACAGCCTGCCAGGCGATGCGCCTCGCGGCATAGAGTTCCCGCTGGAGGGCCGCGATCTGACCGCCGTCACCCGCCATTACGTAAACCTGTTACGCGAGGAGTAAACGATGCCCAACCAGCTTGATGTCATCACTATCGGCGAAGCGATGGCGATGTTTGTGGCAACCGAAACCGGTGATTTAGCCGCCGCCGGGCAGTTCGTAAAACGCGTAGCGGGCGCAGAGCTGAATGTCGCCACCGGTCTTGCGCGTCTTGGCCTGAAGGTGGGCTGGGTGAGCCGCGTAGGTAACGACTCGTTTGGCCGCTATGTGCTGCAACAGCTCGATAAAGAGCAAATCGACAGCCGCGGCGTTACCACGGATGCACGCTACGCGACAGGCTTCCAGCTCAAATCTAAAGTCGAAGATGGAACCGATCCCATTGTGGAGTATTTCCGTAAAGGCTCGGCAGCAAGCCACCTCTCGGTGGAAGATTTCAATGAAGATTACTTTTTCAGCGCGCGTCATTTGCACTTAAGCGGCGTAGCGGCAGCGCTTTCCGCCACCTCGCTCGAGCTGCTTAATCACACGGCTAAGTTAATGAAGGAAAAAGGAAAAACCATCTCCTTTGATCCAAATTTACGCCCGGTGCTGTGGAAAAGCGAAGCCGAAATGGTCAGGCAACTGAACCAGCTCGCTTTCCAGGCGGACTGGGTGCTGCCCGGCGTGAAAGAGGGCGTCATCCTCACCGGACAGAAAACCCCGGAGGCGATTGCCGATTTTTATCTCGACCACGGCGTCAAAACCGTGGTGCTGAAAACCGGTGCTGACGGCGCCTGGTTTAAAACTGCCACCGGCGAGAAAGGCGCGGTAGCGGCCATAAAAATCGATAACGTGGTTGATACCGTGGGCGCAGGCGACGGCTTTGCGGTCGGCGTGATAAGCGCCCTGCTGGAAGGGAAATCCTTACAGCATGCCGTCAGCCGCGGTAATAAAATCGGCTCCCTGGCAATACAGGTCATCGGTGATAGTGAAGGGTTGCCAACCCGAGCTGCACTGGGCGAATAAATCAATACCGCATCGGCTGTACCCTACATCCGGCATGATGCGACTCCCTCAACACAGAGGCAAGCCTTATGAAAACCAATACAATCGCACCAAAACGTTGGTGGTATATCATGCCTATCGTGTTTATCACGTACAGCCTGGCCTACCTCGACCGCGCCAACTTTAGTTTTGCATCCGCCGCCGGTATCAACGATGACCTCGGCATCACCAAAGGTATCTCGTCCCTGCTGGGCGCCCTGTTCTTCCTCGGCTACTTCTTCTTCCAGATCCCAGGCGCTATGTACGCCGAGCGCCGTAGCGTACGTAAGCTTAT
>DALYUA010000138.1:1821-7843 GCA_031993245.1 Buttiauxella sp.
GATTTTATGGGGCGCTTGTGCCTCTCTGACCGGTATGGTCAGCAACATTCCGGCGCTGGCGGCCATTCGCTTTGTGCTCGGCGTGGTGGAGGCTGCGGTAATGCCCGCGATGCTGATTTATATCAGCAACTGGTTTACCAAATCTGAACGCTCTCGCGCCAACACTTTCCTGATCCTCGGTAACCCGGTCACGGTGCTGTGGATGTCGGTAGTATCCGGCTATCTGATTCAGGCGTTCGGCTGGCGTGAAATGTTTATCTTTGAAGGTATCCCGGCGGTTATCTGGGCGTTTGCCTGGTGGGTGCTGGTAAAAGATAAACCGGCACAGGTGGGCTGGCTGTCTGACGCTGAGAAAGGCGCGTTGCAGGAACAGCTGCAAAAGGAACAGGAAGGTATTAAAGCCGTGCGCAACTACGGCGAAGCGTTCCGCTCTCGCAACGTTGTGCTGCTGTGTATGCAATATTTCTGCTGGAGCATTGGCGTATACGGCTTCGTACTGTGGCTGCCGTCGATAATCCGTGGCGCAGGCGCCAGCGGTATGGGCATGGTGGAAGTTGGCTGGCTTTCTTCGGTTCCTTACCTTGCGGCAACTATTGCGATGATCGCCGTTTCCTGGGCATCGGACAAAATGCAGAACCGTAAGCTTTTTGTCTGGCCGCTGCTGCTGATTGGCGCGCTGGCATTCCTTGGTTCCTGGCTGGTTGGCGCTAACCATTTCTGGGTTTCTTACACCCTGCTGGTGATTGCCGGTGCCGCGATGTATGCGCCTTATGGTCCCTTCTTCGCCATCATCCCGGAAATGCTGCCAAGAAACGTGGCCGGTGGCGCCATGGCGCTGATTAACAGCATGGGCGCGCTGGGTTCGTTTGTTGGCTCCTGGTTCGTTGGTTATCTGAACGGTGCAACCGGCAACCCTTCCGCATCCTACATATTTATGGGGGTGGCGCTACTCGCCTCAGTGTGGCTAACTCTGATAGTGAAACCGGCAACGAACCAGCAGTTGCCGGTAGGTGCCCGCCACGCCTGACTTTCAACCGGGCGGTGTAATGCCGCCCGGTCGTGCTTAATTCAATTACGGAGAACATCATGAAGCCGTCCGTCATCCTCTACAAAAAGCTGCCTGACGACCTGCTCGCCCGCCTTGACAGCCATTTTAACGTTACTCAGCTAAGCGATTTAAGCCCGGAAACCGTAAAACAGAACGCAGAAGTTTTTGCTAATGCGCAAGGCATTTTGGGTTCCAGCGAGAAAGTCGACGAGGCGTTTCTGGAGCATGCGCCAAAGCTGCGCGCCGCTTCGACCGTTTCTGTCGGTTACGACAATTTTGATGTTGATGCGCTGACTACCCGCAACATCGCCCTGATGCATACGCCAACTGTGCTGACTGAAACCGTCGCGGATACCATGATGACGCTGGTGCTGGCAACCGCCCGCCGCGCGGTAGAAGTGGCCGAGCGTGTCAAAGCGGGCGAATGGAAAAGCAGCATCGGCCCGGACTGGTTTGGCATCGACGTGCACCATAAAACGCTGGGCATTCTCGGCATGGGCCGCATCGGCCTTGCACTGGCGCAACGCGCGCACTTTGGCTTTAGCATGCCGATTTTGTATAACGCCCGTCGCCATCATCAGGAAGCGGAAGAGCGCTTCGATGCGCGCTATTGCGACCTGGATACGCTGCTTGCGGAATCGGATTTCGTCTGTATTTCCCTGCCGCTGACCGAAGAGACGCACCATATGATTGGCGCGGAACAGCTGGCGAAAATGAAGTCATCCGCCATTCTGATTAACGCCGGGCGCGGTCCGGTGGTTGATGAAAAAGCTCTGATGCAGGCGCTGCAAGACGGCACTATTCATGCCGCTGGCCTGGACGTATTCGAGCAGGAGCCGCTGCCGGTTAACTCCCCGCTGCTGCAGATGCCAAACGTCGTCGCTCTGCCGCACATCGGCTCCGCCACGCATGAAACGCGTTACAATATGGCAGCCTGCGCGGTGGATAACTTAATTGCCGCCTTAACGGGCGAAGTGAAAGAGAACTGCGTCAATCCGCAGGTACTGAAGTAGAAGTGTGGCTGGCGGGATAACCTGCTGGCTTTAAAAATTATCTTTTGCGATTCAATAATCGCCTGGGCAACCTGCTCTGGCGAATAATGCCGATAACCGCGATCCCGTCGTTAACGATGCGGTAATAGATAGTATGGCTCATATAAGGAAAGCTCCATACGCCCGGCAATAGCTCTTCCTTTTCGTCAGTGCCCATGCGGGTCATATCAGCCAGATGTTGCAAAATGGCCTGCATGCCTTGCAGATAGTCCCGGGCCACAACGGCACCAAACTGCTTAAGCGAAAACCCTTTTATCTCGCGCAAATCCTCTCGCGACTCTTCCGTGAGTTTGTAGCAAGCCATTAAAGATCCTTAATTAGCTCATCAAATATCGCATCACCGTCGTGTAGCTGGCCGTTTTGGGCCTGAGTAACCGATCGCGCAAGCTTATCGCGCAGGTTTTGTAACTTGAATGCTTCAAGCTCGTTGTAATCATCAATGGACATGACGACAACGGAAGGTTTGCCATTTTTGGTGATGCTGACCGGCTCACGCTGCGCTTTGGCAAGCATTTCCCCGAACTGGGTTTTAGCCTGATTGGCGGTAAAACTTAACATAGTATTGCCCTCACACCGTATCAACAGGTGTAAATCGTTCGATTCGTGCCATTTTGACGCAAGCATATTACGTGAGCAACCACGGTTTGGCGTTAATTAATCAGACAAACAAATCAGGGAACGGATATCCGGAGGCGGTTCGCAAAAGAAGATTATTCATAAAAATAAAGGGATGAACCACAGCGGTTCATCCCTTTTGTATTTGCGGATGTCGAATTAAAACTCGGTCTTAGAAAAACCCGTCATCTCTTCGAGATCCATTTCGCGGCCCAGCGCCGTCATTGGATGCACGATGACCAGGCCACGCACGGCTTTCTTCAGCTTGCCCATGTCCGCCTGCTCTTTTTTAGTGATAGGACGTTTGTACGGCATCGCCATCAGCTTTTGCGCTTCTTTACTCAGCTTCTGGTTGCGTACCGCCTGTAAGCGAGCGATTTCAATTTCAAGCTTCGCCTTCTCTTTTTCAAGCTCGGCGTATTTTTCCGCTTCGTTGATAAGGTGCAGCTCGGGCATTTCGTGGCGGATGGCGTCAAGACGATCGCTAAGACGTTTAATTTCTGCTTTTTCGATTTCTTTCATTTTTGATTAACCGTGAATAAATTGCTTTGCGGCAAGGATACACCATTCGGCGGAAGAGGGCTAAAAGGCTCTGCGGGTGGGGTTACTTCTGGAAAGCTTTTTTTAAGCTGATCCTGGAGATCAGCTCGGTGAGAGAAAGCACCATCGTTGAACGGACGATTTGCTGGTAGCGCTGTCGCTGCATAGCCTGTAGTTCCGGGTCACCGCCGTCGACAATAGTCGGCGCTGGCGGAAAAGCCGACACGCAGTGCAGTTCGCCAAACGGCCCGAGGATTTCGTCGTCGGTAAAATTGTACTCGTTGCCGTCGTGGTTTAGTTCTTCACGCAGCGCCATCAGCAGCTCGCAATCTTCGTATTCGGCACGATTCATCACGCCAAGCCCGTAGATAAGCTTCATACGCACGGAGAGCTCGCCCAGCGGGCCATCGCCGTCCAGCAACGGCTCAACGGCATACTTCACCGCATAATCGTCTTTACGGAATACCTGAAGCACCAGGATATTGACCGCTTCGGTGAGAAGCTCAACGGCGGCAATAAGCAGGCTTCTGACGGTTTTGCCGGCATTCAGACGCTCAAGCACCCGGTTTTCAAAGGCCTGTGTTTCTTCCATTTTTGCCTGCATCACTGAAATTTAGTGTTGGGCGCAGCATCCACTGCACCCGTTCTCCATTACGCTTTTGCGTTATAAGCCTTTACCGCCTGAGCGACTGCTTCGCTGTTTGCATCGAGGCCAGAAATCTGCGCAAGCGCGGCCTGCGGGCCAGCTTCAGCCAGCAGCGCAGCCAGCTCCTGGGCCTGTGGATCCTGCTCGCTGCGATAATGCATGGCAGCGGCAATCCCTTCTACGAGGTTTGTGTGCGGCAAGCCGTATTCCAGGGTGCCAAGCAGCGGTTTAATCAGGCGGTCGCCCGCGCTTAATTTACGCAGCGGCTGACGGCCCACACGTTCCACATCATCTTTCAGATACGGATTTTCGAAACGACCGAGGATTTTCTGGATATAAGCCGCATGCTTATCGGCATCAAAGCCGTAACGTTTGATCAGCACCGCGCCGCTCTCGTCCATCGCCCCTTTCACCACGGTGCGGATTTTCTCATCCAGAATCGCATCACGAATAGTCTGGTGGCCGGCCAACTGGCCGAGGTACGCGGTTATAGCATGCCCGGTATTCAGCGTGAAGAGTTTACGCTCTACAAAAGCCATCAGATTATCAGTCAGTTCCATACCCGGAATGTCCGGTAGCTCACCTTTAAACTGGGTTTTATCAACAATCCACTCGCTGAAGGTTTCCACGGTAACTTCCAGCGGATCGTTAGTGGCGGACTCAGACGGGGGAACGATGCGGTCAACGGCGGAATCCACGAAGCCAACATGCTGTTCAACCCACGCCCGATCGTCTTCCGGGAGCGCTTTCATTACGTGGCCTTTTAACTGCGAGGTGCCACGCACCATATTTTCACAGGCAATGATATTGAGCGGCTTTTCGTTGCCGTTTGCACGGCGCAGAACCAGGCCCTTCGCAATGGAAGGTGCAATACGCTCCAGCACAACTGGCCCTACGGCGGTGGTGACCAGATCCACTTCGGCAATCAGGTCGATAACCTCGTCGCCGATGCTGCTGACGGCATTCACGTTGGAGACGGTATCAACCTGCTCTTGTTCGCCAACCACATGCACCTGGTAACTGCGACGCGCGTTCAGCGCCTCCAGTACAACCTGATTCACATCGGCAAACGTCAGCTGTATGCCTGCGTCTGCCAGGAGTTTGCCGATAAAGCCACGTCCGATATTACCTGCGCCAAAATGTAATGCTTTCATGTGAATCACCTTCTTAAATTTGTATCACCCGAGAGGGCTGGGGTGAGGTCGTTTCGGGGAAACAACCCTCACCCTAACCCTCTCCCTGAGGGAGAGGGTTAGTTCTGTTACTTATTACCTGCCAGCAGGTCGAGAACTTCCTGAACGCTGGTGGTATTCGCCAGACGCTCAATCACAGTGTCATCATCCAGCGCGTTGGTCAGGCTGGTGATAACCTGGATGTGCTCGTTATTGCGGGCAGCAATGCCGATAACGAGGCGAGCCATATCTTCCGGCTCTTCACCAAAGTGCACACCCGCCGGGTACTGGCAGAAGACGATGCCGGTTTTCAGCACACGGTCTTTCGCTTCAACGGTACCGTGTGGAACGGCGATACCTTCACCCAGATAGGTTGGGGTCAGTTTCTCGCGTTCGAACATCGCATCGACATATTCAGGCTGAACGTACCCGCCGCTCACCAGTTGCTCACCGGCAAAGCGAATCGCTTCTTCTTTGCTGGCAGCGCTCAGGCCAAGGAAGATATTTTCCGCGCCCAGTTTGAACAGCTGGCTGTTGTCCTCATCGAAGCTGTCTTTCAGGCTGTCGCGAACCCTCACTTCGTTTTCTGTGTGGCGCTGTGCGGCAACCAGACGCTCGGTCAGATCGCTATACAGGCCGCTGTCGAGGAAGTTGGTCAGCGAAATGTGCTGCGCCTGCGGCACCTGACGCATAGCGCGCTCGGTCAGGTCGCGGTGCGTAATCACCAGATCTACGTCTTCCGGCAGGCTGTTGATAGCGCTGTTGGTGACGGAGATATTTTTCAGGCCCGCATCGTTCACTTTCTTACGCAGAACGCCCGCCCCCATCGCGCTTGATCCCATACCGGCATCACAGGCGACGATGATTTTACGCACGTGGCTCAGGTCGTTAGACACGCCAGCGCCCACAGCCAGTGGCGTAGCGCCACCTTTAGATTCGGCCTTCATCT
>DALYUA010000139.1:0-7802 GCA_031993245.1 Buttiauxella sp.
TCATCCTGCACCCACTCCGATTAAATAAAATCAAAATGATTATAATTAATCAAAAGAGAAGTAGACAGCGATCGCGGTCACAGAATAACCAGAAGGGGCAATGTTGCCCGAATAGCGCGGCGAAAAAGGAGAACAAGAAAACAGCATAATGATTAAATTAAATCATTATGCTGGCTAATTTAAACAAGGAGGGAGCAAGGGTCGTTAAAAATCAGTGCCCCAATGCACAGCCATAATCCAGAATCTCGCCCGCCGTACCGAGGTTCAAATCTGTGACTTTTAGCCGGTTAGCCAGCAGCATAAACTCGCCCTGCTCGGTCATCGTCACCGCCAGGCCATATTTTGCGATGTCATCGCCACGCTGTTTGACATAAGCATTCAGCAGCGCAAAGGGACTTTGCTGCTCAAACTTATTCGCAGGGAGTTTCATCGCCAGATAATCATGGCCTGCAAGCTTCTCGCCGAACGGCTGCCAGCTATTGCCGATATGCCCTTCCTGCTGGCTGAGCGTCTGGTAAACGTCAGGGCGAAGGCAGGCCAGATGGATATGGAGCTGATTTTGCGAACGCCCGTACCGGGAATTTATCGCCAGGCCCAGATAGCGATCGTTAACCGGTTTTACCGCCCCCTGAGTTAAGCGTTCGCGCTCCTGCCAGGCGTAATAAAAGAAATTTGGCGCGTCTGGCTTTTGAACTTCCGGGCTTTCTATGCCGGTAATTTTCTCCGTCGGCATCACCAGATTATGCAGAGGGCCTTTGGCATCCTTAAACACCACAAAGCGCTTATCCAGATTGACCTCTGAACAAGGCGCGGGATTGTGACGCTGCTGCTGATTAGGGACGCACTGCTCGCTGACAATTTTCCACAGGGCATTGCTGTTGGCGCGGATAGATAACAGCCAGGCGGCAACGGCCACGACCAGGACAATAAGCAGGAAAAAGATAATGCGGAGAGTTTTCTTCATAAAGGGTCACATCCTGTGTCAGAGAGATTTACCAAAGCGGGCATAGCGCAACATTCTACGCAATCTGAGCCCGGAGCATAGAACCAGCCGGCGTTCAGTGCTTTTGCAACGACCTGGCGATTAACTGAAAGCATTCCTCAATCTGCGGCGGGAAAGCCTGCTGATTGCTGCGCATCAGGGCGATAGTGCGGCTCAGGGACGGCTGCTGAAGATGCACCACCGTCAACTCTTTATCCTGCAGGTGCGTGGTGTAAAGCTGCGGCAGAATGGCGATAGCAAGGCGCGAGCGAACCAGACCATAAAGCGTTTCAATAAAATCGACCTGATAGCGTGCCGTAATATTCAGACGCTGGCTTTCCGCCATCGCCGCCACCAGACGACTGGTATTGCCTTTGGAAAATACGCCAATATCGCGGCGGGAAAGGTGCCGCCACGGAATATGGCTGGAGGCTGCCAGAGGATCCTCGTGGTGCATAACAGCCACAAAAGGATCGTCCTGAAGCGGATGGAGCTCAAGCGTATCAGGCACGGAGCTGTCCAGCGCGCCGATGCCAAAATCCAGTTTCCCGCTCGCGAGCTGGGCGATCAGCGCATCGTTAGTACGATCGTGAAATTCAGCGCGCAGGCGCGGAAAATATTGCGCCAGAAGCTGAGGGAGCCGCGGAAACAGCAGGCTGCTCACCGACGGCACAAGGCCAATACGCAAGGTGCCATCACCTCCCTCCTGCACAATGCGCTGCATATCATCAAACGAGCGCTGCGCCACGTACAGTACGCGCTCCGCATGGGGCAATATCGCCATGCCCAGTTCAGTTAACGTCACCGCCGAAGCGGTACGATTCACCAGCTTGCCGCCGAGCACCGATTCAATTTGCCGCAACGCGCTGCTCAGAGCGGGCTGGCTAATCGCCAGGCGGCTCGCGGTATCGGTAAAATGGCGCAGTTTCGCCAGCGTCACAAAATACTGGATCTGTTTTAAGGAGAGCGCGGGCAGGCGCTGCCAGGGTTCAGCCATAGTGGAGTCAGGGTTCCAGGGAAAACGTTTGCGACAGGATAAACGTTTCTTATCGGCCGATAAATTAAATCATCTGGGTAAACCTTACCTGCCTGGAGTAGCCTGCCATTATTTCCTGCGGGACGGTAAGACAATGAATCCATATGTGCATGCGGACCTGCGCCGCCGGGCGGTCAAAGCGGCGTTGGGGGAAGTTCCTTTCGACCTGCTGCTGACCCATGCGAATCTGATTGATATGGCGACAGGCGAAATCCGCCTTGTCGATATCGGCATCGTTGGCTCGCTTATCGCCAGCGTCCACCCTTGCGGCACCCGGACTGAAGCCGCAGAAACTCACGATCTGGCAGGCAACTACGTGAGCCCCGGTCTGATGGATACCCACGTCCATGTTGAAAGCTCTCACCTGCCGCCCGCCCGCTACGCTGAAATCGTCGTCGCTCAGGGCACCACTACCATCTTCTGGGATCCGCATGAGCTGGCAAACGTGCTCGGCGTGGAAGGCGTGCGCTACGCCGTTGAAGCGAGCCGTGATTTACCGCTACGCGTGATCTGTGCCGCGCCGTCCAGCGTGCCTTCTACGCCGGGCCTGGAGATGTCCGGGGCTGATTTCGCGGGCCAGGAGATGGAAACCATGCTTGCATGGCCGGAAGTGGCGGGCGTTGCGGAAGTGATGGACATGCACGGCGTGCTGAACGGCAGCGAACGCATGCTGGAAATTCTCAATGCCGGGCTGAACAGCGGCAAGCTCATTGAGGGGCACGCGCGCGGACTGAGCGGCGCGCAGCTTCAGGCCTATCTTGCCGCTGGCGTCACCTCCGATCACGAGCTGACCTCCGCCGCCGATGCGCTGGAAAAACTACGCGCCGGGCTGACCATCGAAATCCGTGGCTCCCATCCCTATCTGCTGCCGGAAATTGTGGCGGCGTTGAATGCTCTGCCTCATATATCTTCGCAGGTCACGGTCTGTACCGACGACGTGCCGCCAGACATGCTGCTGGAAAAAGGCGGCATTATTGCCCTGTTGAATTTGCTGATTGAACACGGCCTGAAAGCCACCGACGCGCTGCGTCTGGCTACGCTCAACGCCGCTATTCGCCTGCAACGTAACGATTTAGGGCTGGTTGCCGCCGGGCGCACGGCTGACCTTGTGATATTTGATTCTCTGGAAAAATTACAGGCGAAAGCGGTGTACGTTGCGGGGCAGCATATGGCGCAAAACGGCAAATTGCTCAAACCGGTCAATACGCCAGACGTGTTGCCTCCACGCGATACCGTGCGATTAAAGCCGCTGTCGCCAGAAGATTTTATTCTCAAAGTTCCTGTCGCTCACGGCACCGCCACGCTGCGCCACATCAAGGGCGCGCGCTTTACCCAGTGGAACGAAACCAGCGTAAATGTACGCGACGGCAAAGTGCAGATCCCGGAAGGCTTCAGCCTGATTTGGGTGCAGCATCGCCACGGTCGTCACGAAGCCAAACCACAATTAGCGCTGCTGGAAGGATGGGGCGAACTGCGCGGCGCGATTGCCACGACCTATTCGCACGATTCCCACAATCTGGTGGTGCTGGGACGCGATCCGCAGGATATGGCGCTGGCGGCTAATGCCTTAATCGCCAGCGGCGGCGGCATGGCGCTCAGTCAAAATGGCGAAATTCTCGCTCACGTCGCGATGCCGATTGCCGGAATGCTCTCTGATTTACCCGCAGCAGAGCTTGCCCGGCAGTTCCGTCAGCTACGCGAACTAAGCAACGAAGTGGCCGACTGGGAGCCGCCCTATCGCGTATTCAAAGCTATTGAAGGCACGTGCCTTGCGTGTAACGCCGGGCCGCACCTGACCGATCTCGGACTGACGGACGGCACCACGCGCCAGATTGTCGATCCGCTTATTGCCTGCCAGGAAACGCCGGCGAAATAACTACACAACGTTGAGATAGCACAGGAGAGCCACACAATGGCCGAAAATTCAGTAAGTACAGCCGCTTCAGGGAACTGGCTGGAGCGGCGCTTCCAGCTTTATTCGCGGCAAAGCAAAGTGAAAACCGAATGCCTGGCCGGGGTGACAGGCTTTTTGGCCGCTGCCTATCTGCTGGTTGTTATTCCCGGTCTGCTGGCCGTGGGCGGAATGGATAAAGGCGCCGTTACAACCGGCACCATTCTGGTTTTTGTCGCGGGCACGCTGCTGATGGCTTTTTACGGCAACCTGCCGTTTATCGTAGGTCCAGGTATTGGCGGATCGGTGCTGGTCGGCGTTACGCTCGCGGGTAGCGAAGGCATTGGCTGGCAAATTGGCCTCGGCATCGCCTGCTGGTCCGGCATTCTCTTTTTTGCCCTCACTCGGCTTGGCCTGCGCGAGGTGGTCACCCGGTCGGTGCCGCAGTCCATCAAGCTTGGGCTAACGGCATCCATCGGTCTGTTCGTTGCCGTGCTCGGTTTTCGTAACGCCGGGCTGGTGCTGGCGAACGCTAAAACCAACGCGTTGATGCTGGGGGACTTCACCGCGCCGGGCGCGCTTGTTGCACTGTGCGGCCTGTTCCTCGCTATCGCATTACAGGCGCGACGCATTCCCGGCGCGATTCTCTGGGCTATTTTGTTCGCCACGCTTGTCGGCATTCCGTTTGGCGTCACTCACCTGCCGCAAAGCTTTATCGCTATGCCGCACTCCCTCGCGCCGGTACTCGGTCACGTGGATATGATTGGCGCGCTGAATATCGCCTTCCTGCCGTATCTGTTTGTGTTCTTCGCCTCTGAATTTTTCTCCACTATGGGCACCACGCTTGCCGTTGGTGGCGAGGCAGGGCTGCTGGATGAGCACGGCAATATGCCGCATATCAACCGTCCGTTTATGGTGGATTCCATTGCGGCGGCGCTCGGCCCGTGGGTGGGGATCCCGGCAGCCACGGCGCTGATCGAATCTTCCGCAGCCGCCGAAGCTGGCGGTAAAACCGGGTTAACGGCGCTGACCGCAGCCATTATGTTCCTGCTGATGCTGCTGTTCACGCCGATTGCGCTGATGATCCCGAAAGAGGCCACTGCCCCCGCGCTGATCCTCATCGGCCTGAATATGTTCAGCGGGCTGCGCAAGGTGGATCTGGCGAACTTCACCGACGGCCTGCCGGTACTGATGATGGTAATGATTACGCTGATTGCCAACAGCTTCGGCACCGGCATCGCGGGCGGCCTGCTGTTCTACATCATTATTAAGGTGATTGCCGGGAAGTGGCGTGAGATCCCAGCCGGGCTGTATCTGCTGGCGATCCCGCTGGTGTACTACTTTGCGACGCTGGTACGGCATTAATCTCTTCGTCCTCAGCAGCGTTTGTACTCTCCTGAGGCGCCGGGAGTTCTGCGGATAACGATCCCTGAATCACATAGAGAAAGGGTTGCCAGGCCATAATTACCTCCGACGGCGTTTTTTTTGAGTGTAGAAAACGCCGTGGCGATAGCGTTAGAGCAAAAGTCTTAGTTAGTGGCAGGAGATAAGACTTTTGTGGCGGATGACTCAAGCTTATCCACCCTACAGGGTTTGCAGGAATCTGTAGGGCGGATAAGCTTTAGCGCCACCCGCCGGCATTATTATAAAAACACCCCAGCGGGCTTCATCCAATAATCGCACCGGTATGGTTTCAGGCAGGAAGGAAAAATCTTCGCTGCCCATCATACTTTTCACCTGCTGCGGATCGGCGACTTTATCCGCACCGAACGCGTCGCCTGCGGAAAAGTCTGAAGCAAACGCCCGGCAATCAGTACGATCGGCGCGAAAATACCTGCCTGAGCATAGGTTGGCGCAAAAGCCACCATCATCACTCCCAAAGACATAAGACTCAGTATCAGCGTCATTGCCGCCTTGCGTCCGTGGCGATCGGCGTAGTTACCTGATACCAGACTGTCTAACGGGCGCATCACAAACCCTGTCCCAAAGGTCACCACCGCCAGCAGCAGATCCACAACGCCCTCGAAAAGCAGCGGCTGGATATCGCAGCGATCGCCGCTGGCCCTGCGCGAAGTGCTGCCCGCCACCAGCATCGGCATCCTCTGTCCGAACATTGGGTGACTGTCGACGGCCGCCCATACTTTCGTGGAAACGCTGAGGAACATTCCCGTGTCTGGCAGCAGGAAAATGACACGCAGGATATGGTGGTGCGCGGTTAGTAGCGTTAAGTAAAATACCCTTTCAGGCGGGCCGTCTAAATATTTTCAACGTGCCAGGAAATCGCCTGGCAATAACTCATCCTTCACGAATAGCGAATTAAGTCATCGGATGTTCATTTATTTACGTGTTTAATTTACGCTTCTTGCCCTGCTTGTTTATCCAAAAGAGTTTTCATGCTTACCGTTGCCATAAGAGAAAAAAATAGCCATTTTGTTCACGGCATAAAAATTATTGTTCAACAAATATGTCAGCGTCGCCATGAAGATTTTCATTTTTTACCCGTTGAGCACCATGACGTTGCCGAGGTTCTTTTTGTCTGCCTTGACGATAACTGGGTAAGCGCCGACTGTTATAAAATACCCAGCAGTACGAAAAAACAGCGCGTCATTCTTATCTGCCGGAAAGATGAGCATGAAAAACTGATGTTTCGTCCTTGCCTGTATATGTTACCGACCATTTTCCGTGAGGATAACGTTGAGGAAATCGCCCATAAAATCGCGCACTGGACTGAGCCTGCAAGACGCGGGAAGAACATCCAGGCCGTTCCCATAAGCGTTTGCAGCTACTGCACAACGCGCCATTTTTCCTTACCTGAGCGCGAACTTCTCAGGTACATTGCCAGCGGCTATTCGCTGTGCGATGCAGCATATCTGATGCATATTGACGCACCTAAAGCCGTGCAATACCGCCTGGCTATTATGAAAAAATTGCGTATCAGCAACCAGTGCGACTTAATAAGGTATATAAAATTACATCTTCACTTTCTACTTGATTGACTCATTACGCTGAGACATTTCAGAAGCTATGGGTAATTTCATATTTAAAAGCACGGAAAAAAGGCCTGGCTGGCTTATTAAGAATTTTCTTTAGTCAGCGTAGGTTACGTCTAATACCTTTCCCCTTCTCTCGCTGTCAGAATAACCAGAGTGCGGAATAATTAGAACCAGCGCTATATACGCTTGCTGATTGTCACCTTCGCTAACGCCACTATGCTTTGGGCAGCCATACAGAGTAAGCGACAAAATAATGATGAATACCTCTTCTGAATCAGCACTCTTCTTTGACACTCCAACCGTCGGCGGTGGACATTATTTTTTCAACTGCAAAGCGATACCTGACCGGTCAGTCTGTGAGTGAACATTCGCCTGTAGCCTCGCGTAAAAGAAGATCTCGTCGCAGCAACAGCGATGGCCCGTCCCGTCCCGGCTGCCTGGCCAACCCGATGACCATCGATCGCCTTGAGCTTTTACAGCATCAAATCCGTACGGTACGTCTGCAAAAAGCGGTGGATATGCTGCTGGTCACTCACGACAGGTATCTTTCGCTGGCGCTTACCCGGCATCTTTTTAAACGTACCCGCATTCATCTTTGCTCAACGCTTGAAGAAGCTGCCGGCTTTTTTGAACAGCAACCTCAGCCATGTATTGTGATTGATATTGATTGTGTCACGATGCCGATAATTCATGTGCTGGATGCCATACGCGGCTGGCGCAAGGAGTGGCCTGCCATCAATATTACCTTACTTACCGCCAGCCACCGCCCGGCGGTCGCCTGCTTTATTGTCTCAGCGGCGGACTGCCGTGTGATTGAACGACGCCTTGAAATCGTCTTTTTATTGTATTTACTGATGCAAAAACCTTGTCCTCCCCGGCCGGTTCAGGCTAACTATACGC
>DALYUA010000140.1:0-7791 GCA_031993245.1 Buttiauxella sp.
AAATCGCCCGGGAACTGTTCTGTAATGAACGTGGTGCAAACGTCGATCGCATGTTTGGCGACGCCTTCGCGTTTATTTAAGCTGCCAGATAAAAAACCCGCCCCTGACAGGCGGGAAAAACGGCAACTAAACTCAGGCAAAAGCTTTTTCGTTTAAACGCGTTCTATAACGGTGGCGATCCCCTGACCCAGGCCGATGCACATGGTGGCGAGGCCAAACTGCGCATCGCGGCGTTCCATCAGATTAAGCAGCGTGGTGCTGATGCGAGCGCCGGAACAGCCTAAAGGATGTCCAAGCGCAATGGCGCCGCCGTTCAGGTTAATTTTCTCGTCGATCTGCTCCATCAGCCCCAGATCTTTAATGCACGGCAGGATCTGCGCGGCAAAAGCTTCGTTCATTTCGAACAGGTCAATATCGGCAGGTGTCAGGCCTGCTTTCTTCAACGCCATTTTCGACGCCGGAACCGGGCCGTAACCCATAATCGACGGATCGCAGCCAACCACCGCCATTGAACGAATGCGGGCGCGGATCTTCAGGCCCAGCTCTTTAGCGCGTGATTCGCTCATCAGCAACATGGCAGCGGCCCCATCAGAGAGCGCTGAAGACGTGCCCGCCGTGACCGTCCCGTTGACAGGATCGAACGCCGGTTTCAACGAGGCAAGACCTTCAACGGTGGTTTCCGGTCGGATGACCTCGTCGTAATCAAAACGCTTCAGTACGCCGTCGGCATCGTGGCCGCTGGTGGCGACGATTTCATTTTTGAAATGCCCGGCTTCGGTCGCTGCCCACGCGCGCTGATGCGAGCGCGCGGCAAACCGATCCTGCATTTCACGGCTAATGCCGTGCATACGCGCCAGCATCTCTGCGGTTAAGCCCATCATCCCGGCAGCTTTCGCTACGCTGCGGCTAAGTCCCGGATGAAAATCAACGCCGTGGTTCATTGGCACATGTCCCATATGTTCCACGCCGCCAATCAGGCAGGCATGCGCGTCGCCGGTTTGGATCATTCGGGCTGCGTCGTGCAACGCTTGCATGGAAGAACCGCATAAACGGTTCACCGTGACCGCTGGCACAGAATGCGGGATTTCTGCCAGTAATGCGGCATTGCGCCCAATGTTAAAACCCTGCTCCAGCGTCTGCTGCACACAGCCCCAGTAGATATCGTCCAGCGCGGCTGCTTCCAGTGCCGGGTTACGGGACAGGATGCTGCGCATCAGATGAGCAGAAAGATCCTCCGCACGTACATTACGGAACGCGCCGCCTTTAGAACGGCCCATCGGGGTGCGGATGGCATCAACAATTACAACCTTTTCCATAATCACTCCTCAGGCGTTTTTCAGGTCACTGGCCGGGCGCGCAGGCTCAACCGGGGGGTAGTACGGCTCGTTACGGGAAGCTTTCGCACGCAGGCCATCCGGCACCTGGTAGAGCGGGCCGAGATGTTCGTACTGCTGGGCCATATCGAGATATTTTGCGCAGCCGACAGTGTCTAACCAGCGGAAGGCGCCGCCGTGGAACGGAGGGAAGCCCAGACCGTATACCAGCGCCATATCCGCTTCTGCCGGGCTGGCAATCACGCCTTCTTCCAGGCAGCGCACCACTTCATTAACCATCGGGATCATCATGCGGGCGATAATCTCTTCGTCACCGAAGCTGCGGCGCGGTTCACTCACTTTAGCAAGCAGGCCGTCGGTTGCTTCATCCTGCTCTTTACGCGGTTTGCCTTTGCTGTCTTCTTTATAGCGATAAAAGCCCTGCTGGGTTTTCTGGCCGTAACGACCCGCGTCGAACATGGCGTCAATCGCATCGCGATAATCTTTTTGCATACGCTGTGGGAAACCAGCCGCCATCACCGCCTGAGCATGGTGAGCGGTATCGATGCCCACAACGTCCAGCAGATAGGCCGGGCCCATCGGCCAGCCAAACTGTTTTTCCATCACTTTATCGATCTGGCGGAAATCCGCGCCATCGCGCATTAACTGGCTGAAACCAGCGAAGTACGGGAACAGAACGCGATTTACGAAGAACCCAGGGCAGTCATTTACCACGACCGGCGTTTTGCCCATCTTGCTGGCCCAGGCGACAACTTTCGCGATGGTCTGCTCAGAGGTTTTTTCGCCGCGGATCACTTCCACCAGCGGCATGCGGTGCACTGGGTTAAAGAAGTGCATGCCGCAGAAGTTTTCCGGACGCTTCAGGCTGTTTGCCAGTTCGCTAATCGGAATGGTCGAGGTGTTTGACGCGAGCACCGTGTCCTCACGCACTTTATCTTCCACTTCCGCCAGCACGGCTTTTTTCACCTTCGGGTTTTCAACAACGGCTTCAACGACAACGTCAACGCGTTCGAAGCCGGCGTAATCAAGTGTTGGATGAATAGTGGCAATCACGCCGGCCAGCTTCATCCCGTCGATTTTGCCGCGCTCAAGCTGCTTGTTGAGCAGTTTGCTGGCCTCGGTTATGCCTAACGCCAGCGACTTCTCGTTAATATCCTTCATTAATACCGGTACGCCTTTCCAGGCCGACTGGTAAGCAATCCCGCCGCCCATAATCCCGGCGCCGAGTACGGCAGCCTGTTTCGGGGTTTCGGTATTTTTGGTCAGTTTTTTCGCCTGGCCTTTAACGTACTGGTCGTTCAGGAAAATCCCGACCAGCGCACGGGCCTCATTGGAGCGCGCCAGCGGCACAAAACTTTGGGTTTCAAGCTGTAATGCTTCGTCACGACCAAGGCCTGCTGCGGCCTCGATGGTTTTTACCGCCGTCATCGGAGCAGGGTAGTGTTTGCCTGCGATCTGCATCACCATGCCTTTGGCGATGGTAAAGCTCATGGTCGCTTCGATTTTGCTTAAGCGTAGCGGCTCAAGTTTTGGCGCACGCTTCGCTTTCCAGTCCAGATCGCCGTTAATGGCCTGACGCAATACCGCCAGCGCGCCTTCGCGCAGCTTTTCGGCCTTAACCACACCATCGACCAAGCCGATTTTTTGCGCTTCTGCTGCGCTAACATCTTTGCCAGCGGTAATAATTTCCAGCGCGCTATCCGCACCGAGCATGCGCGGCAGACGCACTGAACCGCCGAAGCCCGGCATGATGCCCAATTTGGTCTCCGGCAAACCAATACGAGCGTCCGGCGAAGCCAGGCGATAATCGGTTGCCAACACGCACTCGCATCCGCCGCCCAGCGCGTAACCATTTATGGCAGCGATGGTTGGGACGGGTAAATCTTCCAGGCGGTTAAAGACGCCGTTGGCAAACTGCAGCCAGTTAGTCAGTTGTTCCGCAGGGACAAGGAACAGCGACAGGAATTCAGTAATATCAGCCCCGACGATAAACGCCGCTTTGTTTGAGCTGAGCAGCAGCCCTTTCAGACCGGGCTGCTTTTCCAGCACGTCGAGCGCGTGGCCGAGGCTGGCAACGGTCGCCGTGTCGAGTTTGTTGACCGAACCGGGCGCATCGAACACCAGTTCGGCGATACCCTCTTCCAGCCAGTCGAGATGTAAGGTTTCGCCTTGGTAGAGCATGTCAGTCTCCTGAATCCAGCAATGGGATCTGGTCGTACCAGATGGAAAGGAGTGTGGAATTGATGTTAATGAAATGCAAATAAGACTTTAAATATTTGCAAAGACGATCACAGCTGCCGGAAATAAGCGGGCGTGTTGGCCGTGTGCTAAGATGCGTGCCGAACAGGCATAAAAACAGAAGGGTAAACTATGGATTCACTGGCCTCGCTTTATAAAGATCATGTGGCAACCTTGCAGGAACGCACCCGCAATGTTCTGGCGCGTTTCAATCTTGATGCAATGCTGATTCATTCCGGAGAGCTGTTTAACGTTTTCCTGGATGACCATCCTTATCCGTTCAAAGTTAATCCGCAGTTCAAGGCCTGGGTGCCGGTGACGCAGGTCCCGAACTGCTGGCTGCTGGTGGACGGCGTTAACAAACCGAAGCTGTGGTTCTACCTGCCGGTGGATTACTGGCATAACGTTGAACCGCTGCCGGAATCCTTCTGGACTGAAGAAATTGAAATTATTGCCCTGCCGAAAGCAGACGGCATTGGCAGCCAGTTGCCTGCCGCACGCGGTAATATCGGTTATATCGGTCCGGTGCCAGAGCGCGCTTTGCAGCTTGAGATCCAGGCGGTAAATATCAACCCGAAAGGGGTGATGGATTACCTGCACTACCATCGCGCTTATAAAACGGACTATGAGCTGGCATGTATGCGTCAGGCGCAGAAAACCGCCGTTGTTGGCCATCAGGCCGCCCATGAAGCGTTTCTGTCTGGCATGTGCGAGTTCGATATCAATCAGGCTTATCTGACGGCAACCGGGCATCGCGATACCGATGTGCCATACAGCAACATTGTTGCGTTGAACGAGCATGCCGCCGTGCTGCACTACACAAAGCTTGATCACCTTGCTCCGACCGAAATGCGTAGTTTCCTGCTTGATGCCGGTGCTGAATACAACGGGTATGCGGCTGACCTGACGCGCACCTGGGCCGCCAACGGCGACAACGATTATGCACGACTGATTAAAGACGTTAACGCTGAGCAACTGGCGCTGATCGATACCATGAAAGCGGGCGTACGTTACACCGAGTACCATATTCAGTTTCATCAGCGTATTGCTAAGCTGCTGCATCGTCATCAACTGGTCAACGACATCAGTGAAGAAGCGATGGTTGAAACGGGAATCACCGGGCCGTTTATGCCGCACGGTATCGGTCATCCGCTGGGGCTGCAGGTGCATGATGTCGCTGCTTTTATGCAGGATGATACCGGCACGCATCTTGCCACACCTTCGCAATATCCGTACCTGCGCTGCACGCGTGTGCTTGAACCGCGTATGGTGCTGACCATTGAGCCGGGCATCTACTTTATTGAATCCCTGCTTGCCCCATGGCGCGAAGGGCAATACAGCAAGCACTTTAACTGGCAGCGCATTGAAGCGATGAAGCCGTTCGGTGGTATTCGCATCGAAGATAATGTCGTTATCCACGAAAACAATGTCGAAAACATGACGCGCGATTTGAAACTGGCGTAATGGAAAGCTGGCCGATCCCCGCTGGATCTCTTTCTGTCAGTGAGGAAATCAAGAAAAGCCGCTTTATTACATTGGTAGCCCATACTGATGGTATTGCGGCGGCCAAAGCATTTGTGGAGCAGGTGCGTGCGCAACACCCTGATGCCCGGCATCACTGCTGGGCATGGGTAGCGGGTGCGCCGGATGATTCGCAGCAGCTTGGATTTTCTGATGACGGGGAACCCGCCGGGACCGCAGGCAAGCCAATGCTCGCGCAGCTTATGGGAAGCGGCATTGGCGAAATTACCGTAGTAGTGGTGCGCTATTACGGCGGAGTTAAGCTGGGCACTGGCGGTCTGGTTAAAGCTTATGGCGGCGGCGTCCAGCTTGCGCTAAACCAGCTGCCTACAGTGCTCAAATTGCCATTAACCGAATATACTTTGCAGTGTGATTATGCTCAGCTGGCCGGCATTGAAGCGCTACTTAAACAATATGATGGGCTAATCGTGCAAAGTGAATTTCAGGCATCGGTATCTCTCAAGGTAGCCTTGCCACGGACACAACTCGCTGAATTTGCACTTAGATTGGCGGATTTTAGCCGTGGTTCATTGCATTTATTGCCGATTGAAGAATAATTCCCTCCTCGCAATTTTTGATATTTAAGGAAGCGGCTGAAATGCATTTTCGTGCCATAACCCGAATCGTTGGTCTGCTGGTTATCCTGTTCTCCGGGACCATGATAATTCCCGGGCTGGTTGCCTTAATTTACCGCGATGGTGCTGGCCGCGCCTTTACACAGACCTTCTTTGTTGCGCTGGTGATTGGGTCATTGCTCTGGTGGCCAAACCGTCGTGAAAAAAACGAACTTAAGCCGCGCGAAGGCTTTTTGATAGTCGTACTGTTTTGGACGGTACTGGGAAGCGTGGGGGCATTACCGTTTATTTTCTCTGAACGTCCTAATTTAACTATCACGGACGCTTTTTTTGAATCCTTCTCGGGTCTGACTACAACTGGCGCAACTACGCTTGTGGGACTGGATACGCTTCCCCATGCCATTTTGTTCTACCGGCAAATGCTGCAATGGTTCGGCGGGATGGGGATCATTGTCCTGGCCGTGGCTATTCTGCCTATCCTGGGCGTAGGGGGAATGCAGCTCTACCGGGCCGAAATGCCGGGACCGCTGAAAGATAACAAAATGCGTCCGCGGATCGCGGACACCGCAAAAACGCTGTGGCTTATCTATGTACTGCTAACCATCGCTTGTGCGGTGGCGCTGTGGTTTGCCGGCATGCCTGCGTTCGACGCGATAGGGCACAGCTTTGCGACCATCTCTATCGGTGGGTTCTCAACGCACGACGCCAGCGTGGGGTATTTCAACAACCCCACGATTAACACCATCATGGCCGTTTTCCTGCTGATTTCAGGCTGTAACTACGGCCTGCATTTCTCTTTGCTCAGCGGCCGTAATTTAAAAGTGTACTGGCGTGACCCGGAATTTCGTATGTTTATTGGTGTGCAGCTAACGCTGGTCATCGTCTGCACGCTGGTGCTGTGGATGCACAACACTTATCAGTCGGCGCTGCAAACGCTAAATCAGGCGTTCTTCCAGGTTGTGTCCATGGCGACAACGGCGGGGTTCACTACCGACAGTATCGCCCGATGGCCCCTGTTCTTACCGGTATTATTGCTCTGTTCGGCATTTATTGGCGGCTGCGCCGGCTCTACCGGCGGAGGTCTGAAAGTCATTCGTATCCTCCTGCTGTTCAAACAGGGGAACCGGGAGCTTAAGCGTCTGGTACACCCGAATGCGGTATATAGCATTAAGTTGGGTAACCGCGCGCTGCCGGAACGTATTCTGGAAGCGGTATGGGGATTCTTCTCCGCCTACGCGCTGGTGTTTATTTTAAGCATGCTTGCGATTATTGCGACGGGGGTGGATGACTTCTCTGCTTTTGCTTCAGTGGCGGCTACGCTTAATAACCTGGGGCCGGGGCTGGGCGTGGTAGCGGATAACTTTGCCAGCATGAACCCGGTGGCGAAGTGGATCCTTATCAGCAACATGCTGTTTGGTCGTCTTGAAGTGTTTACTTTATTAGTCCTTTTCACGCCAACCTTCTGGCGCGAGTAACCGGAGCCTGTAGTGAAGACTTTGATCCTGTTTTCGACCCGTGATGGTCAGACCCGCGAAATAGCTTCTTATATAGCATCCGAATTAAAAGAGCTGGGCGTAGAAAGCGATGTGGTTAATCTGCATCGTAACGGCGATATCGGATGGGAAAATTACGACCGCGTAGTTATTGGCGCCTCAATACGTTATGGCCACTTTCACGCGTCGGTTGATGCGTTTGTGAAAAAGCATCAGCAGGCATTAAGCGCCATTCCAAGCGCATTCTTTTCTGTAAACCTGGTCGCTCGCAAAGCGGAAAAGCGTTCGCCGCAAACAAACTCCTATACACGCAAGTTCCTGCTGAACTCGCCATGGAAGCCAGATCTCTGCGCGGTTTTCGCCGGGGCGCTGCGTTATCCGCGTTATGGCTGGCTGGATCGCACCATGATTCGTTTAATTATGAAAATGACCGGCGGCGAAACCGACACCAGTAAAGAAGTGGTCTATACCGACTGGCAGCAAGTAGCGCGTTTCGCCCATGAAATAGCACAGTTATCCGCCAGATAGTCTTCAAAATAGGCGGGTTGTTGAAAAATTCTGCGGTCGGTAATTTTTTTGCAATAAACGCTTGTCAGCTTCCGAAAAATCCCTATACTGCGCCTCCACTGA
>DALYUA010000141.1:0-7784 GCA_031993245.1 Buttiauxella sp.
ATTGGTGCGAAGAGAGGGACTTGAACCCTCACGTCCGTAAGAACACTAACACCTGAAGCTAGCGCGTCTACCAATTCCGCCACCTTCGCATCGTAACCACTAAATTAATGGGGTGGCTAATGGGACTCGAACCCACGACAACTGGAATCACAATCCAGGGCTCTACCAACTGAGCTATAGCCACCACTGCAAATCTTTTCACGCGGCACTGTTAAATTAACAGTCCACCGCAGCTCAAGCACCGGGTTAAATGGTGCGCCCGACAGGATTCGAACCTGAGACCTCTGCCTCCGGAGGGCAGCGCTCTATCCAGCTGAGCTACGGGCGCTTAGCGCCGTTGCGGGGTCGGATATTACGGGCTTCATGCTCAGCTGTCTAGTGCTTATTTCAATAAAAAGCGCGTTTGGTTACGCTTTGTGCAGTCCGCTGCTAATACGTGCGTATTTTAGCAGACCAGCTTTTTATTCAGGCCAAAAACCTTATAAACCAGCGCTCAAATCCGGAGCGCCAGCGACGGATGGCTGACAATAGCCTCGCGATGGGCAGCATGCTCGGCTATATACGCATAGGAAAGGCGCTCCTTTGAGGAGCGCATTTTTGTGGCTTACAGGCGGCCCGTATAATGCCAGGCCAGGTAGCGCAGCAGCTTGAGCTGGCGGCCCAGGCGACTCGGCTGGGATAGCAACCGGTAAAGCCACTCCAGGCCTAGCTTCTGCCAGATCTTCGGCGCGCGTTTAACATGACCGGTAAAGACATCGTAGGTGCCACCAACGCCCATATACAGAGCCTGTGGATAAACTTTGCGGCAGTCACGCATCAGGATTTCCTGACGCGGCGACCCCATCGCCACGGTCACAATTGCCGCGCCGCTGTCACGAATGCGCGCAAAAATTTTCTGCCGCTCTTCCGCTTTAAAGTAGCCGTCCTGGCTGCCTACAATGTTTACGTTCCAGAGCTTACGCAGCTTCGCTTCCGTCTGGGCCAGAATCTCAGGCTTGCCGCCAACCAGAAAGACCGGCGTACCCTCGCGCCCGGCTTTTTCCATCAGCGCTTCCCACAGGTCAGCTCCCGGCACACGCGATACCTGCGCCGCAGGATACTTTTTACGAATTGAACGCACGACGCTTATGCCATCAGCATATTTAAACTCTGCCGCGTCAATGAGCTCGCGAACTTCACGATCGCGTTCCGCCGTCAGGACCTTCTCGGCGTTAATCGCCACCAGGGTTCCCGCTCTCAGCGAACCGTCAGCATAGAGATAGTCCAGCGCATGCTGCATATCGCGCCAGCCCAGCAGTTGCAGGCCACGAATGGTGTAGACAGGTGCAGAGATCGACTCTTTCATATTGTTCCTTATCATGCTCTCAGGCTCCGGCTTCCGCGATGCGCCGCAAACGCTGATGAATCAGACCCGCACTGTCAAATAACCAGTAAAGAAGCTTGGCCAGCAGAAGACAAATGCCGAACACCATCATGAAGAAAACGACGCGGGAGACAAAGGAGTCCACGCCTTCACGGGCCAGCACTATCATGTTAAAAATCGCACCGAAGCAGAAGCTATGCAGGACGGCGGCTTTATAGCGATTGCTTTCCCGGTTACCGAGGTCATAAAGCCAGTCGAACCATTTGATAATCAGGCCAACCGCAACCGCGCCCGGCAGGATAAACCACACGCCGCCCATCACCACCAGCGAGCCGATAAGCGTTGGAGATATTGCCAGCCCCGAGTGGTTATTCAGGATTTCCCAGGTAAAGTAATTCGCGCTATTCAACACGATACTCGGGCGATCCGGCCAGACCCACGAAGGAATGAATACGTAGAAATCACGCACAATGGGGGCCAGCCCCTGGAACTCGATCTTGTCGTAGTTTTGCAGCAGTAAAGCCAGGTTTTCCCACGGCGAGAACGTATCGCGAGTCAGGTACAGGAAGGTATAAAAAGCCTCGTCGCCGCTTACGTTCAGCCCGTAGCGTTTCAGCGCCAGCCAGAACATGCCCACAATGCCAAATACCCCGGCCGCCGCCAGCATCCACAGAGAAATCCAGCCGCGAATAATGCCGATAAACAGGAAGATGGCGAACGCGATAATGATATTGGCGCGCGTGCCGCCAACTATCATGTAGGTCAGTAGGCCAAACGCCACGGTGCTGACCAGGAAGAACATCCACGCGCGGCCATCCTGCTTAAGAAAGTAAACCACCAGCATCGCCGGGATAAAGAAGTAGAAGAAGCGCTTAAGCGCGACGCCTGAAACTTCGCTGGAGAATATCTGGCTGTAGGAGTGCAGCTTAAACAGCAAGAAGCCGTTGTGCATAAAGAAGACGCCAACGCTCACCAGCGCAACCAGCGCCAGCATCACCCAGGTAAGGTGGGTTTCAACGCGATTCATGGTGAATAACGGACGGCGCTCGGTAGTGGTCAGCAGCTTCGCCCGCAAACGCGTTTTATAGGCGACATAATAAATCCCATAGAAGCAGGTCGCCGCTAGCTGCGCCTGCAGCAATACATCCGCTGGAACAACGCTCACCCCAAACCGGAAGACCAGCGTGCAGGTGAACGGGAAGCCGAAGAAAAAGGTCAGCAGGTAAAGTAACGAAAAGAAGACGTTAAAGTTGAAGCGTACCTTGCGGAACTCCTGATATGTCAGCAGGCCAATAAAGAGCACGGAAACAAACCACACCACAAACAGACCGCCAAATTGCAGCAAACTCATGCGGTTTCTCCTGATGCGATTGCTAACGCCTGGCGCCAGCCGTCAAGGTAGTTGGGATTGAAAAAGGCGATCTGCTGTTTATCTAATAAGCGTAGCTGCCGCTGTGCTTCACGCACGACCGTTTCATCCAGCGGATCGCCGGTGAACAGCACGGGGACATGCTGTTCAACCATATCCTGCCAGAACGGGTTTTTACGGCTCAATACGCATGGAATGCCTGCCTGAATCAGCAGGCAAAGCGTTCCGATGCCCTGCTGCCTGTCAAAAATGAAATAACCCAAATCACACTGGCGCAGCAGCGCAAGGTAGTCGTTAAATTCGATTTTTTCGGTCAGAAGCTGCAGGTTTTCTTTACTGAATAAAGCGCAGCCCGCCTGCTGCACTTCGTTGATATAAGCGCTGTTATTCAACGGGTAACCCATTGGCACCACGACACGCACGCTATCACCAAACTGAGCGTGAATCGCCTGCAACGCGGCGATATGCTGGTTGCTGCGATCCCCGGAATTCCCGACCAGCAAAGTAAGCTCACCGCCCGTTTTTTCTTCGCCGCTCATTTCATTGAGCGTGGGATCCATACGCGTCGGGAAATACAGCAGCTCACCGGGCACGCGCGGATGGCGCTGTTGGAGATAGTTAAGATCGCCGCGCGTGGCGAATACCCGGCCAACGCGTCCCTGAGCGATACGACGCAGCAGGTAAAAGAGACGGAACTTGAGGCTTTTCGAGGCTTCATACAAATCTGCCCCCCAGATATGCCAGCTCACCTGCGCAGGTTTCAGGCCGCCTGTCAGTAAGGCAATCCACAGCGAGCTATTAAACTGGCCGTGGAAGAAAAACCGCTGCAGGCGATCTGCGCGAGCTTTTTCAATCACCGCCCTGGCCAGCGCTTTTTTCGACGGAAAGAGCGTAATCGCAAGTTCAGGAAAAGCAGATGGCAAAGCGCTGTCCGTTGAAACCACCAAAAAATTGCGTGCGTGCGGATACGAGGCGGCTAAAGCGTCGTTGAAAAAACGCAGCACCGTCTGGTTATGATGCGGGATATCCGATCCCAGTACGTGAATCAGTGTCGTCATGCTCGTCTACGATAAATAAGAAACACGCCACAGCAGAGCGCGAAATAAACAATATACGTCGCCATATAGGCCTGCGCGGCGCCCAGTGCCCCATGGGCTGGGATCAGCCAGCGTGAAAAGCCGGTTAATAAAGCAAACTGGCTGATTTCAGTCAAAATATAAAAGCGCAACGAGGCTTTAGCGATGACTAAATAGCCGAAAACATACGCCCCCACCTTCAGCACGTCGCCCACCAGCTGCCAGGCAAACAGATCGCGCATGGCGATAAACTTATGTGAAAACAGCAGCCAGATGGCAAAGTCACGCAGTAACCACACGGTAAAGCTGGCGACGGCCACCGCTGGCAGCACAAACTTAAGCGATCGAACGATTTCGCGAGAGATATCCTGCTTTGCCGTAAGTCTTGATAAGGTCGGCAGCAGGTACACGCTGAACGACGCGGTAATGAACTGGAGGTAAGCATCTGAAATACTGCTGACGCCCTGCCAGATCCCCACCTCATCCCAGCTATAGTGCTCTGCGAGCAGGTTACGCATCATCACGTAAGCAACGGGCAGCGTGACGGAGGTGATCAACGCCATGATCGTAAATTTACCCAGGCTGCTGGCGTAAACCTTGTCCCACTGCGGTTTCAGGTAGCCCAGCGGGATATGCTCGCGTCGTACCAGCATAAAGCCTGCGGGGATAAGCACCAGCGCCGGCACCAGTGCCAGACCAAGCAGCGCGCCCTGATAGCCGTCTAAGCGGTAGCAAAGATAGTAAGCGATCACGCCGATAAAGCTGCCGCCGATCAGCGCCAGCGCATTACCAGCCGCATCCCGGAAGCCTTTCATGATAGCCAGCGACAGGTTCGCCCAGGCGATGCCCATCTGCACCAGCGCCACCAGCCTTACCAGGCCCTGATAATGGTCGTGACCAAACAGCCCGATGCAGATCGGTTTCGCCGCCACGACAAAAACAATCGCCAGCAGGGTTGAGAATCCTAATACCATCGCAGAAGACGTGCCGATGACTTTGCGAAGCTCTTGCGGATCGTCATGATACTGAGCGACGTATTTGGTCACGCCGTTGAAGATACCGGCTCCCGCCAGCACGCCCAGCACGGTGACCATCTGACGAAAGTTGCCCGCAAGCCCTACGCCGCTCGGGCCAAACGCCACCGCCAGAAGTTTTACCACCAGCAGACCGGCCGCAATTTTTACCAGCGTGGACCCGGCGGTCCACACTGAGGCTTTAGCCAGCGACATATCAGGAAAGGTAGCTTAACAACGTATTAATAACAGCACGTTGATTAACCGGGGAAAGGTTATAGAACAGCGGCAGGCGCACCAGGCGTTCGCTCTCTTGGGTTGTGAAGCGGTCTTCGCCGTGGAAGTAACCAAACTTCTCGCCAGCCGGGCAGGCATGCAGCGGAATATAGTGGAATACGGCCATGATTTCGGCTTCTTTAAGATACGAAATCAGCGCGCTGCGGTCTTCCACATCGCGCAGCTTGATATAAAACATATGCGCGTTTTGCACGCAGTCTTTCGGCACGGAAGGCAATTCAATACGGCCTGCACGTGCCAGCGGGGCCAACGCGTCATGGTAAGCCTGCCAGAGACTGAGGCGCTGCTGGTTAATCTTCTCAGCGGCTTCGAGCTGTGCCCATAAATAGGCGGCCTGCAAATCAGCCATCAGATAGCTCGAACCAATGTCGCGCCAGGTATATTTATCCACCTGCCCACGGAAAAACTGGCTGCGGTTAGTACCCTTTTCACGGATGATCTCCGCACGCTCAATCAGGGAAGGATCGTTAATCAGCGTCGCGCCACCTTCGCCGCCCGCGGTATAGTTTTTGGTTTCATGGAAACTGAAGCAGCCGATGTGGCCGATAGAACCCAGCGCACGGCCTTTGTAAGTCGACATCACGCCCTGCGCGGCATCCTCTACCACAAACAGATCGTGCTTTTTCGCCAGCGCCATGATGGTGTCCATTTCACAGGCGACGCCCGCGTAGTGAACCGGTACGATAGCGCGCGTGTTTTCGGTAATTGCCGCTTCAATCAACGTTTCGTCGATATTCATAGTGTCCGGACGCACATCGACAAACACCACTTTTGCGCCGCGCAGCACAAAGGCGTTCGCGGTTGAAACAAAGGTGTAGCTCGGCATAATGACTTCATCGCCAGGCTTGATATCCAGCAATAATGCAGCCATTTCCAGCGAGGCCGTGCAGGATGGCGTGAGCAGCACTTTTTTGCTGCCGAAGCGCTGTTCCATCCATTGCTGGCAGCGACGTGTAAAACCGCCGTCGCCGCAGAGCTTGCCGCTCCCCATCGCAGCCTGCATGTATTCGATTTCCGAACCTACTACCGGCGGAGCATTAAATGGGATCATTTTTTCACCTGTATAACCAGAAGGCGGTGCTCTCTACGGTGGCACCGCTTTGAATATAACGTCGCAAAGCCGCGGTATTGCTTATTTGCGTGGCTACACGCAGCGTTGCCAGCCCACGTTGCTGGCACCATAAGCGCGCGGCATGCATTAGCTGTTCACCTGCTCCACGGCCCGCCAACAAGCCAATCCGCGCTTCATGCTCGTTTAGCTGGCGCAGGCTGACGAAGCCCTGAATTTCGTCGCCGTTTTTCAGCAGCAGGCACTGATGGTCAAACTTGCCCAGTACCGCATTTTCCACCCATTGAGCATAGAAGCGACCGCTGTCGGCAGGCTCATACCACGGAGTACGAAAACGGCTTTGCGTAAAAACCCGGGAGGCCATTTCACGCAGAACAGGAATATCAGCGTTCTGTGCAACAACAGAAGATGCAGCATTTTCTATGCCAACGGGCAACACCAGATCGACTTCGCCTTCAACTAACCGAAAGCCGAGCTGCTGGAAAGCATCGAGCAAATCAGTACGGTGGGCAGGAATTTTTGCCTGCACGCGCCCGTAAACCGCAAGCTGTTCTGCGGTTAGCTCAGGCGCATCTTCTGCAAAACGAACAATGGCGCTGTTAATGCCAAAAAACTGATTTTCCCATTCAAGCGCATCAAGCCGGGCGCGAAGCGGACCGTTCATAGCTTAGCCTCGGAATGGCGTTTTAATGCCAGACGCCTTTAGTATCCACAACCCAGCGCTGCTGGATGTTCTCAGCCGCGATGGCTTTAAACTCGTTATGGTCGACCAGCATCACCAGCACATCGGCCTGCTGCAAGGCAGCTTCAAGGTTCAGCAGCTGGCAATGCCCTTCGAGCTTCTTCGGAAGCTGATGAATATTTGGTTCGACCACAAGCGTTTCGCCGCTGTGCCAGTTGGCAATCATCTCAGCGATTTCCATCGCCGGGCTTTCGCGCAGATCGTCAATGTTTGGTTTGAATGCCAGGCCAAAACAGGCGATTTTCAGCTCGCTGGCGCGCTTACCGCTTTCGGCCAGGCTATCCGCAACGGCCGCTTTAACCTGATTCACAACCCAGTGCGGCTTACCATCGTTAACCTCGCGAGCGGTACGAATCAAGCGCGCCTGCTGCGGATTCTGAGCAACGATAAACCACGGATCGACAGCAATACAGTGTCCGCCGACGCCGGGTCCTGGCTGGAGAATGTTCACGCGCGGGTGGCGATTTGCCAGGCTTATAAGCTCCCATACATTGATGCCCTGGTCGGCGCAAATCAGCGAAAGCTCGTTAGCAAAGGCGATGTTAACGTCACGGAAGCTGTTTTCGGTCAGCTTGCACATTTCCGCCGTGCGGGAGTTGGTGATAACGCATTCGCCTTCCAGGAAGATCTTATAAAGCTCACTGGCTCGCGCCGAGCAAACTGGCGTCATGCCGCCGATCACACGGTCGTTTTTTATCAGCTCCACCATGACCTGGCCCGGCAATACACGCTCCGGGCAGTAGGCGACATTGATATCTGCCGCTTCACCCACCTGCTGTGGGAAGGAGAGATCCGGACGCAGCGCTGCCAGCCATTCGGCCATTTGTTCGGTAGAACCCACCGGTGAGGTGGATT
>DALYUA010000142.1:0-7770 GCA_031993245.1 Buttiauxella sp.
GGATGGTTCCCGCCGCGCCGTTATTCAGCTCCCCGTTCAGGTTCAGCGTCAGGGCGTTATCGCCCTGCAGACGACCGTTGTTGACCAGCGCTCCGCTCTTCACGCTCAGCTCTGCCCCCTGAATACGCCCGCGGTTATCCAGCGAGGCGGCTTCAAGATTGAGTTTTCCGGCGGTCAGCAGAGTTTTGTCCTGCTGCTGGGTGAAGGCACCGCTGAGCGCGACGCTAAGGCCTTCCACGCCGCTGATATCGCCGCCGTTGGTAAGGCTGCCGCCTTTAAGCGTAAGATTTTTTGCCAGCCACTTGCCCTGGTTAGTCAGGCTCAGAGCGTTGAGTACCGCGCTGCCGCTGGCGGTGATTTTGCTGCCCGCCGTAGAGGTGAGGTTCCCGGCCAGCGACATCTGCAGCGCGTCCGCGCTTTGAATGGCCCCGCTGTTTTGCAGGCTCTGCGCGGCAAACAGAACCCGCTGTCCCTGCCAGGAGCCGGTATTGGTGATGTCCCCGCCGTTCACGGTCAGCGTGCCGCCGGTCAGCATCTTTCCGCCATTGACCAGCGTCATCAGCGGCGCGGCCATTTGCATACGTGCCGCCAGCACCTCTCTGGCTTCCAGAGTCAGGGACTCAAGGCCAATTGCCGAACCGCTATTGTTGACGCGGGCCTGGTTCAGCGTCAGGTTTTTGCCCTGCAATGCCCCCTTGTTTTCCAGCGAACTGCTAGTCAGGAGCATATTTCCTTCGCTGAGCATGGAGCCGCTGCTGATCAATGTCCGGGCATTCATTTGCATATCGCCGTGGCTGAGCAAATCTCCTGAGTTATTCAGCGTTCCGGTGACATTTGCATTAAGCCCGCCCAAGCCAAGAAGCGAACCTTCGTGATGCCAGCTTCCCGCCGTCACCTCCGCGTTCTGCCCCTGAAGTGTGCCGCGGGTGCCGAGCTGCCCGGCATTCAGGCTTAGCAGGCCGCCTGCCAGCGTGCGGCTACTGGAGCCGGTCATCAGCGTATCGCCGGTGACGGACAGCGTCTCCGCCCCCTGCCACAGACCGTCGTTAAGCAGCGAGTTAGCTGACAAAGCCAGATTCTTCGCGACGATTTTACCGCTGTTGTTCAGGCCCGCCGCGGCAAGGGAAAGATCTCCCTGGCTCCAGAGCTGGCCGCCGTTGCTGAGATCGCCCGCGATCCGCCCGCTTAACCAGTCGAGGCCGTTAATCGACCCGCTATTGCTCAGCGAAGCCAGATCGGCTTCGATCGTTTTCCCCTGCCAGGTGCCCGCATTGGACGTCGTGCCGCTGTTCACCTTCAACGAGCCGCCGCTGAGAATTTTCCCGGCGGCCAGGTTATCCAGCCGCTGGCCATTAATATCAAGAGAGGTTCCCCCCTGAATCACGCCGCTGTTGCTGGCGTTATCGCTGCTCAGGCTCAGTTTATCTGCCGCCAGTACGCCGCGGTTATTAAGCGACCCCAGAGCAAAAGTGGCATCGCCGCGGGCGACAAGTTGCCCGTCATCCAGGTTTTCCAGCGCCCCGCGTAAATCTACCGCCAGGGTATTAGCCAGAATGCTGCCGCGGTTAGTGAACCCTTCTCCGGTCAGCGAAAGCGCGTCGTTTACCTGCAACAGCCCTTCGTTTTCCAGGCTATCGAGCGCCAGATTTAGCGCGCCGCCGCTGATAAGTTGCCCGTTGGTAAGGTTATGGATCTGCGGAATAGTCAGCAGCAGCGAGGTATTCCCCTGCAGCAGGCCGCTGTTGATAAGCGAAGGCGCGGTCAGGCTGAGTTTATCCGCGGCCAGGCTACCCTGGTTGATGATATGGCTGGCATGCAGCTCGAAAAGATTCTGGCTAAGCAGCGTTCCGCCGTTACTCAGCGTGCCTTTAACGTTTGCCCGTAGCGAATCCTGGGCTTGTAGATATCCGCCGTTCGTCCATTCATCTGCCGCCACGACCAGGGTTTTACCCTGCATGGTTCCCTGGTTTTCAAGCTGGCGGAAATCCGCCTGATGCTTACCGCCGCTCAGCAGCTGCCCGCCAGCCCTGTTTACCAGCGTAACGCCGCTAAGATCCAGGCTATCGCTGCCCTGAATCAGGCCGCTGTTAACCAGGTCGCCGTGGAAGCTCGCCGCTTTGGCCACCAGCCAGCCGCTGTTATCCAGCGAGGCGGCAGTTAAATTGACGCCGTCCTGACCGAGAATTTTCCCTTTGTTGTTCAACTGATTGCTGACTGACAGGCTGGCGGTTTGTTCGCTCAGCACGTTGCCGGTATTTATCCAGTCGCCCGTCGCCAGATTCAGGGTTTTGCCCTGCATCAGCCCGGCGCTGGTCAGCTTTTTGGTCTGGACGTTAAGGTTGCCGCCGCTGAGCAGCACGCCATTCAGATGATTTAAGGTCGCTACGTTCAGCGTCAGCAGGTTAGTCCCCTGCAAGGTGCCGCTGTTGGTCAACGCGTCTGCGGCAACCGTCAAGTCTCCACCCGCGAGCAGCGTCCCCTGGTTGCTGACCTCTTTTGTCGTCAGAGCAAGCGTGCGGTTCCCCTGGATTGCGCCCTGATTATTGATGCTGTCAAAGCTCAGGTTCTGTTTGTCCGCCGCCAGCTGCCCCGCGTTGTCGAGCTTTTTCCCGGATAGCAACATGTTGCCGTCCGCCAGCAGCAGCCCGCTCTGCTGGTTGGAAAGGATAGCAACCTTCGATGTCAGATTCGCAGCGTTGATTTCGCCGCCGTTGGTCAGCGAATTGCCGCTCAGGCTGAGGTCACCGCCGATGGCAATCAACCCACCGTTACTGAGCTGCGGAACAGCCAGCGCCAGGCTGCCATCCGTCGCAATCGTGCCACCGCGCTGGTTATTCAGCAGGGTCGTGACCAGATTCAGCGTGCGGCTGCCCTGTAGCAGACCGCTGTTGATGAGGCTGTTGCTGCTGATGTTCAGTGCCGGGGCAACGATCGTTCCGCTGTTGGCGATGGCTTTGCCGTTGAGTGCCACCGCGGTCGCGCTGCTTTTGCCATTATGCTGGAGATTGTCTGCCGTGACCGCTAACGTTCCTTTCGCAGCCTGAGTGCCGTTCAGGATGGCCTGGCGCGCCGCAAGATTCATAGTTCCATCGGTCTGGAGCTGTGCCTGCGCTGAGGTTGTCAAAGTATCTGCCTGCACGCTCAGGCCTTTCGCGCCGCTGGCCGCCCCGCCTAACGTTACCCGATCGGCCTTTAGCGTCGCGCTACCGCCGCTTTGCAGCAGGCCGCTGCTGGCAAGCTGGCTGCCCTGAATCTGCATATTGCCTTTGGAGGTGAGCGTCCCGCTGTTGGTCAGGCTGCCGCCGCTAAGCGTTAGATCGCGCCCGGCGGTCAGTTTACCCTGCGTGGCCGCAGATCCTGTTGCCGCAACGCGAATATCACGAGAAGCATCGCCCTGGCTGGTGCCGTCCTGAACCAAATCCTGTGCGGAAAGATGGATGTCGTTCCCGGCGGTAAGACGGCTTCCCGAGATCTGCATTTTGCCGTTGCCGCTGAGGGAAATATCCTTGTCGCTGGCAAGCTGGGCGCCGCTCACCGTTACGTCACGCTGGGCAGTTAAGCTCATTGGCCCGTTGGTTTTGTGTTCCCCAGTCAGCGTGACCGATTCACCTTTTGCAGTCAGGCTGCTGCTGGCAAGGCTGTTTTTAATTGATAGTTTTCCGCTGGCATCAAGCGAGATATCGCCCTGCCGCGCGTTCAGATTGCCCAGATTAACGCCGACGCCCTTTTCACTGGAAACCAGCCGTATGCGGTTGGCGTACATGCCGCCCAGCGCGCCGGTATCAACCGCAACGGCGGGCGCGGCGCCTTCTCCGGCTATCGCCGTGGCGTTACCCTTTGCATCAACCCGGTTCGCTCCGGCGATAATTTTCAAATCTTTGGCATGAATGGCGGCATTCACTTCTGTAGCGCGGGCAATGATTGACAGCGCGTCAGCCTGGCTGGCGTTCAGCCCCTGGCCTTCAACAGTGATGGCGCCTTTTTTCACGTCCAGCGCCAGCAGGTTCCCGACCGCATCAAAGACCGGTTTGCCGGTGGTCAGCGTCACATTTGGCGTGTTGATAAAGCCACAGCCGTTACAGGTGATGCCGTACGGGTTGGCAACCATGACGTTTGCCGCCTTGCCCGCCACTTCGGTGTAGCCCTGAAGCTGCGAGCGGTTGCCGCCGTTGACTTCGTTAATGATGCCGCGCGCTTCCTGGCCCGCTTTCAGGTTGGGGTTGTTCTGGATAAGCCCGCCCAACTGCGTCTGGTTTAGCTGCCCTGTGGCGTTGTTGAGGATGAGCCCCTCTTTGCCGACGTTGTAATCTTTGAACTGATTATGGGAGATCCCTGCCCCGTTCGGCGTGGCGATATTCACTACCGGCACGCCGTTGCCCGCCTTGTCGATTTTTGTGCCGGGGGCCGATGGTGTAAGGGTGGCGGCTACGGCAGGCAGCAGCGGCTGGGTCGCCAGCATGGCGCTGATTGCCCAGCTAAGCAGGCGATGATGCAAACGGATTGGGTGCTGGTGATTATCCATAATCTTTAAATCCCTTAAATCACAAACGCGATGCGGTAGTAGACGCTGAAGCGGTCGGGTGCCAGCCAGGCCGGATATTTCACCGGCAGGCCAACCGTGAATTGGCTGGAGTAATAGCGGTTTGCGCTGGAAATCCCTATCGCGCTGCCCCACAGAGTGCCGGAGGCCCAGGGATCTTTGGCATCTTTTTGCAGCCAGCCGCCATCGACCGCCGCCAGAGCGCTGACCTGGCCGATAACCGGCAGGGTAAACAGTGAGTAGTTGAGTTCGTTGCGCCAGTAGCCACCGTTATCGCCGGAAAGATACTGCTCTTTGAAGCCACGAACCGAGCTTTCGCCACCCAACGTGAGCCTTTCGCTGCCGTACAGCCTGTCCGGCGACCATTGGCCGTAAACGCTGGTTAGCCACCACAGATCGTTTGTCACCGGTAGCTGGAAGCTGCCGTTCAGGCTCCATTTTTTAAATTCCGCTTTCGGCACGTCGCCCTTTTTGCCGTTATCGTCTTCCGCACCCAGCCAGGGAACGCCGTGGCTGAACGCAGGGTTCAGGGTAGCGACGCCGCCGACTATTTTTTGCGTGTGGTTAAGGCCAAACTGCAGGCTGGTAAGCTTGCGGCTGCTGCTGTCGAGCTTCGCGTCGTTCAGCCAGTTGCGGCTGATTTGATGGCTCAGGCCCAGAGAAGCGCCGGTTTTGATATCCCCGTTGCGGAATAGCACGTGAGAGAGCGTGGCGCGGTGTGAAACGCTGTCGCCGGTGGAAACCCAGGGATAGCCGTTGTTATTGATGGTATTGAGATAGTTGCTCCAGCTATAGCTGTAATCCAGCAGGCTATAGCCGTACGGCAGGCTGACCCCTGCCTGGAAATTTTGCGCGTCGTGCGTGCTGGAGAAGTCGCTGCTGCGGCCGCCGCTAATAAACCATCTGTCGGCGAGCCCCAGCAGGTTGTTGCCGGTTAATGAGCCGCTAAGCTGGCCGGTGCCAGTGCTCTTCTGGCCGCTGTTATCAAAGCTCAGGGAAGCGCTTAACGGGAATTCCGGGGTGGCGGTCAAATTAACAATGGAATAGCCCGCTGATTCGCCCGGCAAAATTTCAATTTGTACCGGCGTGCTACGGGTACGGTTAATCTGCTCCATGCCCTGCTCAATATCGCGCAGGTTCAGAATACGGCCTTCAGTACCTGGAAACACCATAGCCAGCGTCCGCGAAGGTTCGCCCTCCATTTTTATACGCTGTAGCCGCCCTTCCATTACCGCAATATGCAGTTCACCGCCGGATAAATCCTGCTCCGTTAAAAATGCCCGGCTGGTGATATATCCCCGGCTGATATACCAGTCGGAAATGGTGCGGGTTAACTCCGTCAGACGGGGCATATCCAGACATTGATTCACCCACGGCGCCGTTAACCGGCTGGCCTGACGATCGGTAAGCAGCGTGGCACCGTCAAGCGTTATGCGAGTAATGGGGAAACAAGGCCCCGAGGCAGGGCTGGCAGGCGCTGGAGGGGTAAACCGGGGAAGATCGGTGCTGCGTTCCAGCTCTTCACGCTGGCGCTGGTTCTGCTGCAAAATATTTTGCTGCTGCTGTTCAATAGTGCTTCTGTCGGCCGGAGACAGCGGTGCTGCGAAGGCGTTAAATGAAAACACGAAAAGCAGGCAGATAATTCCGGTCAGCCCACCGCTTAATTTAACAGTCATCCGCCGCTCCCTGTTCCCTGAGTGCAATCATCATGACCGGCCGTTAATAAAATTTAACAGTCAGTCATATTCCAAAATATAAGCAATTTAAAACACAATTCATTTAGCCCAACAATAATTTTAATAAACCTTAAGGATTTTCTTATAAATTTATTTTTTGACTATTAAGCGGAAATGTCACGGAGCCATGCGTATTGAAAGGGACATATAAACAAAAACCCCGCCGGGCGGCGGGGTTGGTATATCAATGACTCTGTGCGGCGATCTGCATTCGACGGCGCTTAAATAACCAGCCAACAAGCAGCAGCACAACCCAGCCGCAGCCCACGTAGAGTGAAATACGCGTGTCAGGATGCCAGCCAATCAGCCCGATAATAAACACCAGGAACACCAGACCAACTATGGTCGTCGCTATGCCGCCGGGAACCGGGAATTTCAGCGCCTTCGCTTCCTCTCTGGAGAGTTTGCGGCGGAAGGCAATTTGCGACAGCAAAATCATTATCCACACCCAGACGGTGGCGAACGTTGCCAGCGAGGCAATCACCAGGAAGACGTTTTCCGGCATGATGTAGTTCAGGTAAACCGCCAGCAACATGGCCAGGCTCATCACCAACACGGTGACATAGGGGATGCCATTGCGGGAGGTTTTTGCGAATACCTTCGGCGCGCTGCCCTGCTCTGCCATTCCATGCAACATACGACCAACGCCGAATACATCGCTGTTAATGGCCGAGAGCGACGCGGTGAGCACGACAAAGTTCAGAATGCCTGCCGCAACGGTAATCCCCATATGCTGGAACGTCAGTACGAACGGGCTGCCGGAGGTGCCAACCTGGTTCCACGGATAGATAGACATGATGACAAACAGCGTGCCCACGTAGAACACCAGAATACGCAGAGGAACGGAGTTAATAGCGCGAGGAATAGATTTTTGCGGATCTTTCGCTTCACCCGCCGTGATACCGATTATCTCAATACCGCCATAGGCGAACATGACCATTTGCAGCGACATGATCATGCCTGTCCAGCCGTTGCTGAAGAAGCCGCCGTTGGTCCACAGATTGTGTATCCCTGTCGCCTGTCCGCCGTTGCCGATGCCCCAGACGATAATACCGATACCGGCAGCGATCATAATAATGATGGTGGCGACTTTAAAGAACGAGAACCAGAATTCCAGCTCGCCAAATACCTTCACGCTCATCAGGTTGATGGCGCAGATGATCAGCACCACGCTAAGCACCCAGACCCAGTGCGGCACCGCCGGGAACCAGACGCCCATATAGATACCGAACGCGGTGACGTCCGCAATGGCGACGATAAGGATTTCAAAACAGTAGGTCCAGCCGGTGATATAGCCGGCAAGCGGCCCGAGATTGTCCTGCGCATAACGGGAAAACGAACTGGCGGCGGGATTATGGACCGACATCTCGCCCAGCGCGCGCATAATGATATAAGCCGCCACGCCACCGATAATATAGGCCAGCAATACGCTTGGTCCCGCCATTTTGATGGCGTCCGCCGAGCCGTAAAACAGCCCCGTACCAATCGCCGAAC
>DALYUA010000143.1:0-7756 GCA_031993245.1 Buttiauxella sp.
CCTGGTTAATAACAGGGCATTCCTTCGCGTAAGTGAACCACAACCCTGATCCTGCGGGGTAAGGTCCATTGTGTATAAAAAACAATAAAACGCCGAAAAGCTGTGTAAATATCAATAAATAAGCAGCATGCAGATCTCATTTTCGGTACAAAATCGCCTGCGCATACCATTGCCCCGCCACTATGGTTTCGGCATTCAGGACAATGAGATAATAATCAGCCTTTGCTGCTGCAGCTTTTGCTTTAAGCACAGTTTCCGTATCCATTGGAGAGCCGCGTTCCATCGCAGTGACCGTACCTATTTTCGTCAGCCCCTGCGTTTGTGAGCGCTGGATTTCCTGCGGATGGTCCGCAACCGGTGGCGCAGGTTGCGGAGTCCCTTGCAGTACGCTACAGGCGCTGAGCGTTGCTGCCAGTAATACGGCTGATAATAATCGCATGGAGTTTTCTCGTTTCTTAATAGTCATAGTGTAGTTCCGGGTCAATTCTGTGAAGGGGGAATGTTCCCGTTCTGTTACCTTTACCGCGCTTTTGCATCACTTTCGAATGAAAATCGCAGGCTGGATCTCACCATTGCAATAATCCATTCGTGTGATTTCCTTGCTACCCGCAATACCTTGCCTTACAACAAGCATTCACAGCGAATCGGGGGAAAAGTAATGATAGAAATTTATACGGAACAACTTGCCGGGATCGAGGTTTTACAAGCCGTTCCCGCAGGCCAGAAACAAACCGCTCTTCCCACCGTTTTTTTCTACCACGGCTTTACCTCGTCGAAGCTTGTTTATAGCTATTTCGCCGTCGCGCTGGCGCAGGCGGGAATGCGCGTCGTGATGCCCGATGCGCAAGGCCACGGCGCACGTTTTAACGGCGATGAAAATGCACGCCTGCGGCAGTTCTGGTCCATCCTCAAAACAAGTATTGACGAATTCCCGGGGCTTCGACAGGCGTTGGCGGATCGAAATCTTACAGAAAAAGGAAAGCTTGCCGTGGGCGGTGCATCAATGGGGGGCATGACGGCGCTGGGGATTATGGCTCGTCATCCGGAAGTAAGATGCGTGGCCTGCCTGATGGGCTCCGGCTATTTTACAACGCTTGCCAGAACGCTTTTCCCGCCGCAGGAGCAACAGCTTGATGAGACCCTCGCCATGCTTGCTGAATATGACGTTAGTCATCAGCTTGAGCATATAGGCGATCGCCCGCTAATGCTGTGGCATGGCGAAGAAGATGACGTGGTGCCGGCCATTGAAAGCTGGCGGCTGCAACAGGCGCTTATGCAGCAGGGACTGGATAAACATCTTACCTGCCAGTGGGAGGCGGGCGTGAAACATCGTATTACGCCCGCAGCGCTGGAAGCTACCGCACGGTTTTTTACTCAGCACTTATAGGCGAGCCTCCGGTGTTCATCCAGAAAAAAGCCCCCGTTTCCGGGGGCAAGTATAACGTTGGCTTTCTATGTCTTTGTGATATTCCTGGTGTTAACGCTCGGACTGTGATTGTGCTACCTGTATATATCTGCGCTGACGTGCATGTTGCCGTTGCTACCGGGCTCTCTTATTAATATGGTGCGGTAGTATTTTGCGCCATGCTGGTCCGCATCCTCGTTGATAGCCAGCTCAGCCTCCTGCTCGGTGGCGAAATTATGATTGATATAAATCACGCCAAGGCTCTGTACATCATCCATATTTCTGACGACTTTGCTGTCTATCTTGATCGCTGCCGTCGCATTTGCACTGAGCAAAAATGCAGCGACAAGGGCATAAGCGATAGTTTTCATAATGCGCTCCACTACAGCCGGTGTGTTATCAGTGGTCGTCGCTCCTGTTTATGATTAGTGGCGGCCTGTGACATTAAGTGTAAGCCGAAGTCGTTGAATAAAAAGCGACCATTTCTGATGGTCTCCGTCAAAAATTTTTAGTAACTCAGGTTATTGTTATAAATTTCACGGCGTTAGCAGGGCGTTTATTTATTCGCCACCGCACAAAAGAATTAATTCACTCTCAGCCTTGAGTTTATCGGGCCTCGCTTGTATTATGGCGCGTCAAATTTTCAGCCGCACACAAACACGTTCCTTGCCTCCATGGGCCGCGGCTGACCCTATCAGGAGGCTGAATAATCCGTAAGGAGCAATTCGATGCGTCATTACGAAATCGTTTTTATGGTCCATCCTGACCAGAGCGAACAGGTTCCGGGTATGATCGAACGTTACACTGGTGCAATCACTGCAGCAGAAGGTACGATCCACCGTCTGGAAGACTGGGGCCGCCGTCAGCTGGCTTACCCGATCAACAAACTGCACAAAGCTCACTACGTTCTGCTGAACGTTGAAGCTCCGCAGGAAGTGATTGATGAGCTGGAAACAAACTTCCGCTTCAACGACGCCGTTATCCGTAGCATGGTTATGCGCGTTAAGCACGCGGTTACCGAAGCATCTCCAATGGTTAAAGCGAAAGACGAACGCCGTGAGCGTCGCGATGATTTCGCTTCTGAAACCGCTGATGATGCAGATGCTGGGGATTCTGAAGAGTAATTTCTGATGACGGCAAACCGCCTGGTGTTGTCTGGCACAGTGTGCAAGACGCCCCTTCGCAAGGTCAGCCCGTCAGGAATTCCTCATTGCCAGTTCGTGCTTGAGCACCGATCTGTGCAAGAGGAAGCCGGTTTTAACCGGCAGGCATGGTGCAGAATGCCAGTTATTATTAGCGGGCATGCACATCAGGCCATTACTCACAGTATAACGGTCGGCACGGTACTTACGGTTCAGGGTTTCATCACTTGCCATCAGGCAAAAAATGGACTGAACAAAGTGGTATTGCATGCCGAGCAGATTGAATTGATAGATTCTGGAGACTAGCCATATGGCACGTTATTTCCGTCGTCGCAAGTTCTGCCGTTTCACCGCGGAAGGCGTTCAAGAGATCGACTATAAAGATATCGCAACGCTGAAAAACTACATCACCGAAAGCGGTAAGATTGTCCCAAGCCGTATCACCGGTACCCGTGCAAAATATCAGCGTCAGCTGGCTCGCGCTATCAAACGCGCTCGCTACCTGTCCCTGCTGCCGTACACTGATCGTCATCAGTAATCGGGCACGGTCCATTAATACGACTTTGAGAGGATAAGGTAATGCAAGTTATTCTGCTTGATAAAGTAGCAAACCTCGGTAGCCTGGGTGATCAGGTTAACGTTAAAGCGGGCTATGCTCGTAACTTCCTGGTACCACAGGGTAAAGCTGTTCCTGCTACCAAGAAAAACGTTGAATTCTTCGAAGCACGCCGTGCAGAACTGGAAGCTAAACTGTCCGACGTTCTGGCTGCTGCTGAAGCTCGCGCTGCGAAGATCAACGAACTGGAAACCGTTACTATCGCGTCTAAAGCAGGCGACGAAGGTAAACTGTTCGGTTCCATCGGTACTCGCGATATCGCTGACGCTGTAACTGCAGCAGGCGTTAACGTAGCTAAGAGCGAAGTTCGTTTACCGAACGGCGTTCTGCGTACCACTGGTGAGCACGAAGTGGCCTTCCAGGTTCACAGCGAAGTGTTCGCTAAACTGACTGTAAACGTAGTTGCTGAAGCGTAATTTACGCTGAGGTATACGTTAAAACGCCGGCCTTGTGCCGGCGTTTTGCATTTCTGAAGCCGCTATTTGTTAGCGGGCGCGCAGGAAACTGCCATCCGGCTGGCGGGTAAACAGAACCTGCCGATCGTTGCCGACATCAATCGTTAAGCCCGTCACCACCCCGTTCGCGTTCTGGCGAATCTGCACCATCTGTCCGGTCTGTAAACTACTCAGCGGCTTGTCGTCGCCCTCAACCTGCGCCATGGAATACACATCGGCCGGCGGCAAATTATTATCCCGGAAGAGTTGCGCCATAGTCTGGCCTGATTCCACGCGATAAGAACGCCACTGTCCCGCAATATCATTATTGGCATGAGGAACAGGTGCCTGGCTTTGCGGTTGCTCTTCAACCTGCGCCGGTTCGGCTGGCGTTGTGGGCGCAGTATTAGTAGAAGGGTTTACCACTTCGGTCTGTAAAGGTGACTGGGATTCAATCGACAGTTGCGCGTCCCGGGGGGCGACAGGTCGAGTGGTTACCTCTGCGCCTGGCCACAAAAAACCAGCAACCATGACGAGGGCGGCAATAATAATGCCCCGACGGTGCAGGGGCGGGAGCGGATCCATCAGGCGGAAACTATCGGGTGCGTGCCAGATCCGCGCCAGCCAGGTTTTAACAGCGAATCGCATCGGCAACCCTCCTCATATTCACATAATGTGCAATGCACATTTCCCACCTCCATTATAGAACGCTAACTGTTTGATGCCCTGAGCAATCCAGCTTTACGTGACGCCTAACCGCAATTTAACGCTGCGCAGAACCATTGTTCCCGTTTCGTTTGCATTTGTCACCATCAGGGCTTTTGCATTTTACCCTGCTGGTTGACGCTGTTATGCTGCAGGCTTGCTTTTAATCACCTTAAAGGAAAATTCATGACAACCCCTTCTTTTGACAGCACAGAAGCGCAAGCAAGTTACGGTATTGGTTTACAGGTTGGTCAACAACTGCGTGAATCTGGTCTGCAGGGTCTGCTGCCAGAAGCGCTGGTTGCTGGTCTGCGTGATGCGCTGGAAGGGAATGCCCCGTCAGTTCCGGTTGATGTCGTTCACCGCGCGCTGCGCGAAGTTCACGAACGTGCCGATGCCGTTCGTCAGGAGCGCCAGAAAGAAATGGCCGTTGAAGGCGTAAAATACCTTGAAGAAAATATCAAGAAAGAAGGCGTGAGCAGCACCGAATCTGGTCTGCAATTCCGCGTTCTGACACAAGGCACTGGCCCAATTCCTGCGCGTAAAGATCACGTTCGCGTTCACTACACCGGCAAACTGATCGATGGCACTGTTTTCGACAGCTCCGTACAGCGTGGCGAACCGGCTGAGTTCCCGGTAAGCGGCGTTATCGCCGGCTGGATTGAAGCGCTGACTCTGATGCCGGTTGGCTCTAAATGGGAACTGACTATCCCACACAACCTGGCCTACGGCGAGCGTGGCGCTGGCGCTTCTATTCCGCCATTTAGCACCCTGGTCTTCGAAGTAGAGTTACTGGAAATTTTGTAAGCGATTTGATAACCCCGCTTTAGCGGGGTTAGCGTAGTGACAAGCATCCGAAAAACGTGGTTTTCGAATGTTTGGGATAAACCAGAACACATAATTCTTTGTTTTATAAGCGCCAGGTGCAGCGTTTTTACACAAAAATTTATGTAGATGGTCTTACCCCGCTTTAGCGGGGTTTTTGTTTGACTGTTAACAAATAAGCGTGATTTTATCTTGCATACATCCCCGTTCCGGGTGTTTTTGTGAGGTGCTTCGCGTTGCGAGAGTGATTTCGCACTCAAATTAAACAAAAAATTAACATGCTGCTTGTCATAAATATTCAACCCGCCGATTCTTACCTGGTATCGATGTGCTTTATGAAAAAGCATCTCATCAAACATAACGTATTAAAGGCCAGCAGAGCCTGAACACAACAGACAGGTACAGGAAAATAAAACATGGTAGATCAGATAAAAGTTGCTGCCGTTGCTGAGGCTCCGGCTGAGCAATCGCTGCGGCGTAATTTAACAAACCGACATATCCAGCTTATCGCCATCGGCGGGGCTATCGGAACTGGCCTGTTTATGGGGTCGGGTAAAACCATCAGCCTCGCCGGCCCGTCGATAATCTTCGTCTACATGATCATCGGCTTTATGCTGTTCTTCGTGATGCGTGCCATGGGCGAGCTGCTGCTTTCCAATCTCGAATATAAATCGTTTAGCGATTTTGCCGCCGACCTGTTAGGCCCCTGGGCCGGATATTTCACCGGCTGGACATACTGGTTCTGCTGGGTGGTTACCGGCATGGCGGACGTGGTGGCGATAACCGCTTACGCCCAGTTCTGGTTCCCCGATCTTTCGGATTGGGTCGCTTCCCTTGCCGTGATAGTGCTGCTGCTGAGCCTCAACCTCGCTACCGTGAAAATGTTCGGCGAGATGGAGTTCTGGTTTGCGATGATAAAAATCGTCGCTATCGTTTCCCTGATTATTATTGGCCTGGTGATGGTGCTCACTCATTTCCAGTCGCCGACCGGCGTAGAAGCCTCTTTCAACAATCTGTGGAATAACGGCGGCTGGTTCCCGAAAGGCCTGAGCGGCTTCTTTGCCGGTTTCCAGATAGCGGTCTTCGCCTTCGTGGGTATCGAGCTGGTAGGTACAACGGCGGCGGAAACTAAGGACCCGGAAAAATCTCTGCCGCGTGCCATCAACTCAATCCCGATTCGTATCATCATGTTCTACGTATTTGCGCTGATTGTGATTATGTCGGTCACGCCATGGGGTTCGGTAGTGGCGGATAAGAGCCCGTTCGTTGAACTGTTTGTCCTGGTGGGCCTGCCTGCCGCAGCGGGCATCATTAACTTCGTGGTGCTAACCTCGGCCGCTTCCTCGGCTAACAGCGGGGTGTTTTCAACCAGCCGTATGCTGTTCGGCCTGGCGCAGGACGGTGTGGCGCCAAAAGCTTTCGCTAAGCTTTCTAAACGTGCCGTTCCGGCGAAGGGACTGACTTTCTCCTGCATCTGCCTGCTGGGTGGGGTGGTAATGCTTTACGTCAACCCGGACGTGATTGCGGCCTTTACTATGATCACTACCGTGTCGGCGATTCTGTTTATGTTCGTCTGGACGATTATTCTTTGCTCGTACCTGGTGTATCGCAAACAGCGTCCTGAGCTGCATCAGAAATCTGTCTATAAGATGCCGCTTGGCAAGCTGATGTGCTGGGTTTGCATGGCGTTCTTTGTTTTTGTGATTGTGTTGCTGACGCTGGAAGAAGATACCCGCCAGGCGCTGATCGTGACACCGCTGTGGTTTGTGGTGTTAGGTCTGGGCTGGATGTTTATCGGTAAGAAACGCGTAGCGGCAATGCGGAAGTAACTGAAGATGATTTGCTCCTTCTGCGTTTGAGAAGGAGCAAAAACGCGACTACTGCCCGGCTAAAGCACGCGGGAACAGCACGTTGTTTTCCAGACTAATGTGATTCATCAGATCGTCAATCATTTCATTAATCCCGTTATACATCGCTTTCCAGGTTGTGCAGGCTTCCGGCGGCGGCGTCACGTTATTGGTGGTATGTTTGATGACTTCCAGCAGCTCGCCTGCGTCATCATGCTCGCTTTCCATCACGCTAATCGGGCCCATCGCCTGTGAACCCATACCCTGTTTAATCATCGGGAACAGGATCTGCTCTTCTTTCATCATGTGGCTGCTCAGTTCCTGATGCAGCATGGTGAGATATTTCGCAAGCCCCTTCGGCACGTTCGGTTTATCAGCATGTACGCGCTCGACTTTGGTCGCCTGCAGGATTAATTCCGGCAGCTGTTCGCGGTGCCTGTCGTGGTAGCGCACGATGATGTGATCGATGATTTCGGCCAGCGGCGCGGTGCGCCACTCTTTCTCAACGGGCTCTTCAGCAAGTGCGGCCAGTTCGGCCTCAATGGCCTCCAGGTCTAACTCTTTGCGGGTCGCTGCGCGCTCAAGCGTTTGTTTGCCGCCACAGCAGAAATCCAGATCCAGTTTACGGAACAGCGCAGAAGCGCGTGGGATAGTTAAAGCCAGTTCACCTAAGGGTTGGTCGCGGAAGGCCATGAATGAATACCTCATCATAGAAAACATAAGATGTAAATTAAATGCATCTTTAAGGGAAGGCTATGACTCTTATGGGGTAGCGCGTTATT
>DALYUA010000144.1:0-7662 GCA_031993245.1 Buttiauxella sp.
GGCATTAAGCTTCGGCTGGTTTTTTTATTCGGTGATAGCTGATGCCTGTCGGGATTTTCGCGCCGCAAGCCACAGCCCGCTGTTCTTCATCGCAAAGCCAAACACCAGGCCCAGTAATAAAGAAGGGATTACTATCCGCCACTCACCCTGGTTTGCGAAGGTGGCACAGGCGCCGATAAAGGTGCCGGGTACGAACGACAGAAGTACATGTCGAGCCTGAATACACATCAGAAAAGCTACGACGCCCGTTACGACATAGCCAAGGATTTCCAGATGCGGGGCCAGTGCGCTGCCATAAATAATAACCTGCGCCCAAAGCACGCCGCTGCACAGGGTGCAAAGCGAGATAAATAGCCCCTTCAGACCGCCCTGCGGGCAGGCGAAATAGGCGGTACAACCGAGAAATCCTGCCCAGCTTAATAAACCAAGGCTCACCGCTACCCAGCCCCAAAGGCCTGAGAGGATCCCGGTCGTCAATGCAAGAGAAATGAGTATGTTCATGGCGGCGTATCATAGCAGAGCCTTTCGGCCCAACCGCGATCTGCCGCACATTTTATGCAAGAAACAAAAAATTATTACATTAAAAACGTGACAATAATCACACTTTATTCTTCCTCAGCTTCCTCAAGCTCATCGCGCATAGCCTGAATAGCTTCACGACTTATGGCCGCAAGCGTACGGTAGAAAGGCGTTGCCGCGTGGGCTTCTACCTTGCCAAGGAAGGTGCCGCACCACGGGAGGAGATACTCATCAAACAGCGTGACCTGAGCTTCATACTCATCTTCCTGCGACTGCTCTTCCAGCCACGACGCGGCAAGCAGCAAAGTACCAAAATGATCGGCTGGCGTCTGGGCAAGCGGCATACCACGCTCTTTCAGAAATTCGCGGATCTCGCCTTCTTGACTCTCCTCCCACGCCGAGCGATATGGCGGAACGCTGCACTCATCGCCGACAAAGAGCGCGTTATAATCTGCGGCCAACAGTTGCGGATCGCAGCTTTGCTGCAGACGAGCCAGCAGCTCGTCCTGCTCCAGTGGCCAACTTGCCGCCAGCTTCCCTTCATGGATCATCGTCAGCAAAGGTACTAACAGCGGGTCCTGCGGCTGGCGGTAAAACAGCGATCCCAGAATACGGCAAATAATTGAGAACTCATTCATGCTAACAATCCATCTAAAGGTAGAGATTATAGTGTGGCAAATTCGGCGACAGGCGCCATGCCACGGACTTCAAGGAAATCTAACAGGCGACGCGGCGTAACGTTTAAAATGCGCTCTTCCGGGAAGTCCACTTCCGCCAGTACCTTACGGCATTCGTTAAAATCACCCAGGCTAAATGCCGTATGGGAATCAGAGCCCAGCGACAGCCAGCCGCCCGCATCACGTACCGCAGCAGCGATAGCGCGACAGTTTGGGCCGCTCCCTTTACGGGAATGAGTGAAAGAAGAGTTATTCAGCTCAAGCGCCACATTATATTTAGCCGCGGCCTGAGCGATGGCCGGAATATCGACCGGAAATTTCGGGTTTCCAGGATGGCTAATGATGTGCACATCGCCGTTAGCCATCGTCGCAATCATCGCTTCAGTATGCGTAGCTTTATCCTGCGGCGGGAAAACGGGCTCATGGAAACCGGCAATGATCAGATCGAGCGCGTCCAGCATTGGGCCGGTGCAGTCGATTTCGCCGCTGGTATTTTTAATGTTCGCTTCAATGCCGCGCAAAATACCTACGCCATCGACCATGCGCGGCCAGATGCGCATATTTACAAAGTGCCAGTAGTGTGGGGCGTCGGCCATATCGGGGCCGTGATCGGTGATAGCAAACAGTTTGATGCCCTTGCTTTTGGCGATGGCGATATAGTCGTGCAGAGTGCTATAGGCGTGGGTGCTGGCGACGGTGTGCATATGCAGGTCAACGGGATACATAACTCTCTCCTTTTCTCTTTCCCGCAAGGATAGCAGTTATTGCCGTTGAGTTTTAGCCCGGCGGGGAGCCGGGCTCTGGTTTAGTAGCCGTGTTGCAAGGAAACTTCGCCCGTTGGCGTTTCGCCTTTCTCAATCTGGCGAATCGTTTTGGCAATATAAGCCATCGCCTCATCGGCGCGCGTAACCGCCGCGACGTGAGGCGTTATTGCCACACGGGGATGCTTCCACAGCGGGCTGTCAACCGGCAGTGGTTCCTTAGAGAAGACGTCCAGCATCGCCCCTTTTAGCTTACCGTTATCAAGCGCCGCCAGAAGATCGGCCTCCACCAGGTGAACGCCCCGCGCCAGATTAAGCAAGTACGCTTCGTCTGCCAGCTGCTCCAGCAGAGAGGTATTAATGATGCCGACGGTTTGCGGCGTATTAGGCAGCAGGTTGATAAGGACACGGGTGCCATTGAGGAAATCGCTGAGCTGTTCATCGCCCGCAAAGCTTGTAACGCCGGGATAATCTTTTTTGCTGCGGCTCCAGCAGCGAACCGGAAAGCCCCATGCGGTCAGGCTTTCTGCTACTTTACCGCCGAGTACGCCGGCGCCGAGAAGACCAATAACAAAGTCTTCGCGACGGTAATCATCAAGCGGCTGCCAGTTCGCCTGTTGCTTCTGCGCCTGGTAGTCATCAAAACGTCTGAACCAGTGCAGCACCTGGCTTACAGCGTACTCCTGCATCTGCAGCCCCATGCCCGTATCCTCAAGGCGGAATAGCGGCACGCCTGCGGGAAGCATCTCGGGATAAGCCTGCAGCTTGCTGAGAATCGAATCCACGCCTGCGCCAAGGGCGAACACGCCCTTGAGCTCTTTGCGACCAGCCAGCATTTCCACAGGCGGATGCCAGACTAACGCATAATCAGCGGGTCGATCGTCGCCTTCGCTCCACTCACGTACGCGAGCCTCAGGGAGCTGTTGCTGTAAACCTGCCAGCCATGATGGGGTATCGAATGTTGGGTGATAGAAAATAATGTCCACGCTTCCTCCTTTTTTTCTTAGGCTTACGCGAAACGCGAATCAATTCAAGTGATGAATGTAATAAAAAAGCAGCGTCCGTTGTTGGTTTAAAAAGCAAGTTGCCTGAAGTTTGTCTAAACGCGCTGAATTTAATGAAAAGAGCATTGACGTAATTAGCGCTTTTCCCTACATTAGCGCCCGTTCCAGCAGCGCTGGAGCAACAATATGGTGAGGTGTCCGAGTGGCTGAAGGAGCACGCCTGGAAAGTGTGTATACGGCAACGTATCGAGGGTTCGAATCCCTCCCTCACCGCCATAATTAACACAAAATCAATCGCTTACAACGTAACATTGGTTTTGTCCTGCATAAAATCCTGCATAAAAAGTCCGCTTTAACGGGCTTTTTTGGTATCTGAACCTCCTGTTTTTCCTGCGTTTTACCTGCTTTAAACACATCAAAAAAACCATTCAGACAAAATGAACGATAACCGCACAGCCGAAGCATTTAATCTTGGTTTTCGCTCTATGATCCGTTGTGCCTTAATTGAGATGCCATTGAACGACAGATGCGCCACAGGAAAGCAGTAATGTCCGGGTTGCGTAACATTCACCAAGCCGAAAATCTGGATCAACGCCGTCTGAGGTTACAGTGGTGGGCTGATTATCTTGATGCGAACCGGGATGAAAGCATCAGGCCATTTGAATTTGCTCAGAGACAAAATAGTTACTTTTAAACATACCGTGGACTCTGTTGAAAACGGCGAAAACACCTACGAAAAACATCGCAGATAGCAATCAATCAACTTTTAAAAAAGAAACCAAAAGCCGATTAAAGTTTTTTTTGGGTGTGACGATAACAGGTTTAACGGCGACGAAGCCGAGGGGTGGAAACCCAATCACGTAAACCGTAGATTTGAACAACAGGAAACTAAATCATGGCACAAGTCATTAATACTAACAGCCTCTCGCTGATCACACAGAACAATATCAATAAAAACCAGTCGGCAATGTCTACTGCCATTGAGCGCCTGTCTTCCGGTCTGCGCATCAACAGCGCAAAAGATGACGCTGCGGGCCAGGCGATTGCTAACCGTTTCACCTCTAACATCAAGGGCCTGACTCAGGCTGCACGTAACGCCAACGACGGTATCTCTGCTGCGCAGACTACAGAAGGCGCGCTGTCTGAAATCAACAACAACTTACAGCGTGTTCGTGAGCTGACCGTTCAGGCGACCACCGGCACTAACTCCGAGTCCGATCTGGATTCCATCCAGGACGAAATCAAATCCCGTCTGGACGAAATCGACCGCGTATCCGGCCAGACAACGTTTAACGGCGTAAAAGTACTGGCAAAAGACGGCTCCATGAACATTCAGGTTGGTGCGAACGACGGTGAAACTATCACTATCGACCTGAAAAAAATTGACTCTTCCACGCTGGGCCTGAACAGCTTCAACGTTAACGGTAAAGGTGAAGTGGCAAATACCGCAGCAACTGCCGACGACCTGGCGCTGGCCGGTTTCACTAAAGGCACAACTGATGCAAATGGTGCTACCACCTACACTAATGCCACAGGTAACCCTGCTGCAAAAGCTTCAGATGTGCTGGCACATATTACAGATGGTTCTACTGTTACTTTTGCTGGTACCACAAATGGTTTAGATGCTGCTGCGACGACTTCATATAAGTACGATGCTGCGACCAAATCATACAGCTTTGATGCGGCTGGCGTTGATGCATCGAAAGCGCTGAGCGTTATCAATCCTGGCGCGGGTGATGTTTCTCAGGCAACGGTAACCATCGGCGGTAAAGATCAGAAGGTTAATATCGCTCAGGACGGTGCAATTACCGCTGCGGACGATAATGCCAAACTGTATCTGGATAAGCAGGGTAACCTGACCAAAACTAACGCAGGTAGCGATGCTCAAGCCACCTGGGATGGTTTGATTGCTAACACCAACGCTGGTGTTGCAGTCGATACAACAATCAAAGTTACCTCTGGTGCGGCATCCGGCATGGAGGTTCATTCTGTTGGTAAAGGTACCGTTGCTGATACCACTGATACCGACCTTAAGGGGAAAGGTCCTTTCTCCGCGACAATCAAAATTGGTAGTACTGACACTAAAGTTAACGTCGACGGCACTGGCGCGATTACAAATGAAACTGGCGATGCCCTGTATTTAGCAGATGACGGTACATTCTCTACCACTGTTACAGCGGGGAATGAAGCAACTTTATCTCGTTTAGCTAGCCTGGGTGGGGGTTCTCCTGTTTCATCAACGTTAACTATTACTTCCGGGACAGAGGCAGGTAAAGCCTATACGACGACTGGTGGTTCGAGTAACACTGCTTTTAAGGGTACTGCATCAGGGGATATGGTTAACGTCACCGGCGCGCATATCAGCGCTGACAGCATGGCTAGTATCACTGCTGACGAAGATTTTTCTGTAGGTATCAAAACTAAAGATGCTGGCGGGGCCTCAGTAACTACTACTTATGCGGTAGACGGTACTACTGGCGCTGTGAAGACAGGTGTTGATGGTGTCTTTGTAGGCGATAACGGTACCTTTACCAATACGGCTACTAAGACCCTTTATGCGCAAAGCAATGGTGCTATCACTAACGGTACTGGCGGCACTATCTACGAAACCGCTGATGGCAAGCTGACCACTGAAGCGACCACTGCTTCTACGTCAACTGCTGATCCACTGGCAGCATTGGACGATGCAATCAGCCAGATTGACAAATTCCGTTCAAGCCTGGGTGCGGTGCAGAACCGTCTGGATTCAGCGGTAACTAACCTGAATAACACCACCACCAACCTGTCTGAAGCGCAGTCCCGTATTCAGGATGCCGACTATGCGACCGAAGTGTCCAATATGTCTAAAGCGCAGATTATCCAGCAGGCCGGTAACTCCGTGCTGGCGAAAGCTAACCAGGTTCCACAGCAGATTCTTTCACTGCTTCAGGGCTAATCGCCTTTTGCCTGACAAACCCCGCTCCGGCGGGGTTTTTTATATAATCTATAAAATAACTATAGATTTTTCATTCAATTCTATGGATTAACGAAAAGAACCGTCGCTTATACTCAGCGCTTATAACTCTTTAATGATAGTATTCCTAATACATGATCAAACAACAGGCATTCAAATTCGTATTGAAACCTAATCAGCAGCAGAAGGCTGATATGCTTCTTTTTGCGGGTGCCTGTCGCTTTGTTTACAACAAAAGCCTTTCATTGTTAAAGGATAACTACCAGTCCGGCGGAAAACATATGCATTACAATCAGCTTGCCCCTAAGCTGGTTGAATGGAAATCCGAGCCAAGTTTATCATGGTTAAAAGAAGCGCCTTCACAATCACTTCAACAGTCGTTACGTGATCTCGATAAAGCTTTCTCAAACTTTTTTGCCGGGAAAGCAGAACATCCGAGATTTAAGAAGAAGGGACAACACGATGCATTCCGCTTTCCGAGCCAGCGAGTAAAAGTGGATCAGGAAAAGCAGCTTGTTCTTCTTCCGAAGCTTGGCTGGGTTAAGTACCGGAAGAGCCGAGATATCACAGGCGACATAAAAAATGTCACCATCTCGGGGAAAGTTGGGAAATGGTATATAAGTTTTAGCACGCAAACTGATATTGCAGAGCCAGAACACCATGCTACATCAAACGTAGGCTTGTATGTTGATAACAACAGGCAGATCACTTTATCTGATGGTACACAATACCTTCCTCCAGAAGGTCTTAGAACATTACCGAAGAAAATCCAGAAACTCAAAATTCGTTTGCGCAAAAAAACACATCGCAGCAATAACTGGCTAAAAAGCAAACGTAAAATTGATTTATTAAGATCCAGGCTGAGCCAGATTAAGAACGATTATCTACATAAAACATCAACCGCGATCAGCAAAAACCACGCTATGATCGTAGTAGCTGATGTTGAAAAAAGATCATTCTCTGGCGATAAACAGCAGAAAAATGTCGAGTCATATGAAACGCTAACCTCAATCCAGTATGAATTGATACGTCAGTTAACATATAAACAGGAATGGTGCGGCGGGGTTGTTATCAAGCTTCCAGCCAATACTGGAATAAGTTCAACAGAAAATCACGCATTCGGGAATGAACATTTAGCTGGAAAATTAAATTTAACTGCTGATAGCTTACGAGTTAAAGCATGTGATTTATTGGCGGCAGGGCTTGCCGTCACAGCCTGTGGAGGAGATACGGTCAAACGTTCTCCGCTGAAACAGGAACCCTAAATCAGCAATGATTGGGAAGTCAACGTCTGGTTCTTTTTTAAAAAAATTTATTATATGACATCGTTAGTCAAGGCATTAAACAATAATCTGGTGTTCATCGATGCCAGATAGCTACAGGTAGCTATCTTCGATAAGCCACAATATTATCAAAATAACAGCTCGTGAGATTTTTAGTTTTTTTCAATCTTCATTCATTCCCGGTATTAAGGGAAAAAAGATCCTGCAACGCGAAATCTAGGAGCCTCCATGTATATAAGGCAAGAAGGCTTTCTGAATATCCAACAAAATAAAAATACACAGATACTGACGGCACAGAGAAAGCTTGGGCAGGTCAGGGCCGTACAGCTAATACAATTGCTGATGCTCTTGCTCCGGGAAGAAACTGGGAAATTTTGAGATCTGATTTTCTGAGTGTTAGCCGTGGGGGATGCTCAGGCCGTTTGATTTTATCAAAAAGAGATGAATGTAATAAAGATCATGGAT
>DALYUA010000145.1:0-7648 GCA_031993245.1 Buttiauxella sp.
ATCGTGCCGCGTTCAAACCGCGTGGACATGGAACAGGTAATGAACCACCTGTTTGCCACCACCGATCTTGAAAAGAGCTATCGCGTTAACCTCAATATGATCGGCCTGGATAACCGTCCGTCGGTGAAAAACCTGCTCGAAATTCTCAGCGAGTGGCTGGTTTACCGTCGCGACACGGTGCGTCGTCGCCTGAATTATCGTCTCGAAAAAGTGCTCAAGCGCCTGCATATCCTTGAAGGTTTGCTGGTGGCGTTTCTCAACATTGATGAAGTGATTCACCTCATCCGTACCGAGGATGAGCCGAAGCCGGTGCTGATGGAGCGTTTTGCGCTGAGCGAAACGCAGGCTGAATCCATCCTTGAACTGAAATTACGCCACCTCGCCAGACTCGAAGAGATGAAAATCCGCGGTGAGCAGAGCGAGCTGGAAAAAGAGCGCGACCAGTTGCAAAGCATTCTGGCCTCCGAACGCAAAATGAATACGCTGCTGAAGAAAGAATTGCAGGCCGATTCCGATGCCTATGGCGATGAGCGTCGTTCCCCGCTGCACGAGCGCGGAGAAGCTAAAGCGATGAGCGAGCACGATATGACGCCATCCGAGCCGGTTACGATTGTCTTATCGCAAATGGGCTGGGTACGCAGCGCCAAAGGTCATGACATCGATGCACAAGGCCTGAACTACAAGGCGGGCGATAGCTACCTGGCTTCCGCGAAGGGTAAGAGCAACCAGCCGGTGGCGTTTATCGATTCCACAGGGCGGAGCTATGCGCTTGATCCGATCACGCTGCCTTCGGCGCGTGGGCAGGGCGAACCGCTAACGGGCAAGCTCACGCCGCCGCCGGGCGCAACCGTAGAGCATGTGCTGATGGCCCCGGATGAGCAGAAATTGCTGATGGCCTCCGATGCGGGCTATGGCTTCGTTTGTACTTTCAACGATCTGATTTCACGTAACCGTGCTGGTAAGGCGCTGATTTCCTTGCCGGAGAACGCACGTGTGCTGCCACCGATGGAAATCACCAGTGAAGACGATATGCTGATGGCGATCACCGCCGTCGGACGTATGCTGATGTTCCCGGTGAGCGATCTGCCGCAGCTATCGAAAGGAAAAGGCAATAAAATTATCTCCATTCCATCCGCAGAAGCGGCGAAAGGGGAAGATAAGCTGGCGCATCTGTTTATTCTGCCGCCGCTTAGCACCGTTACGCTGCACGTGGGCAAGCGTAAGATTAAACTGCGTCCGGAAGAACTGCAGAAGATTACCGGAGAACGTGGACGTCGCGGTACGCTGATGCGCGGCCTGCAACGTATTGATCGTGTAGAAGTTGATTCTCCGGTTCGCGCAGGCGTTGGCGACAGCGAAGAGTAACCGATGTCGGGCGGCAGCATTGTCGCCCGAACGGTGTGTTTTGCGCTAAAGCAGGTCATACTTGTTAGCGGTTCAGGTTTCAGAGGTCGTTATGCTATCTATCGTTCGTTTTGTTATTGTTGTGATTTATTGCATCCTGGTATGCATTTTAGGTTGTATCTACTGTTTATTTAGCCCGCGTAACCCGCGCCACGTGGCAACTTTCGGCCATCTCTTTGGACGCCTTGCGCCAGTATTTGGCCTGAAAGTAGAAACCCGTTTGCCCGCAGGCGCTGAAAACCATCCGACCGCAATCTATATTGGTAACCACCAGAATAATTTCGATATGGTTACCGCCGCGAATATTGTGCAGCCGCCGACGGTCACCGTGGGCAAGAAGAGCCTGCTATGGATCCCTTTCTTTGGGCAGCTCTACTGGTTAGCCGGCAACCTGTTGATCGACAGGGATAATCGGGCTAAAGCGCACAGCACCATTACGCAGGTTGTGACGCAAATGCAGAAACGCAACATCTCCGTGTGGATGTTCCCGGAGGGAACCCGCAGCCGTGGACGCGGATTGCTGCCGTTTAAAACTGGCGCCTTCCATGCCGCCATTGCTGCCGGCGTCCCAATAATTCCGGTATGCGTTTCCAACACCAGTAATAAAATTAAATTAAACCGCTGGAATAACGGTCTGGTGATTGTCGAAATGCTGCCGCCGATTGATACCAGCCAGTATGGTAAAGAGCAGGTGCGTAAACTGGCAACGCACTGCCGCGAAATTATGATGGCGAAAATCGAAGAGTTAAATAAAGAAGTGGCGGAGCGTGAAGCATCCGGCACGGTAGAAAAAAAACAGGCGAACTGATCGCCTTATGACGGGGGGCTTCCCCTCTGGCGGTACGCTTTGTACCGCCCTCACGTTTTAGTTTTACATGGAGCAATTATGTCACTCAGTCGGCGTCAGTTTATGCAGGCATCAGGCATTGCACTTTGTGCGGGTGCGGTGCCACTGAGGGCAAATGCGGCAGGGCAGCAGTTACCTTTACCCGTTCCCCCTTTGCTTGAATCCCGTCGTGGTCAGCCACTTTTCCTGACGCTGCAACGGGCGCACTGGTCATTCACCGGCGGCGCGAAGGCGCAGGTCTGGGGGCTAAACGGCCGCTATCTGGGGCCGACTATTCGCGTCTGGAACGGCGATGATGTGAAGATGATTTACAGCAATCGCCTGCAGGAGAATATCGGCATGACCATCGCCGGCCTTCAGGTGCCGGGGCCTTTAATGGGCGGCGCGCCGCGCATGATGTCGCCGAATGTTGACTGGTCGCCCGTGCTGCCGATTCGCCAGCAGGCCGCCACGCTTTGGTATCGTGCGAACACGCCAAACCGTTCCGCCCAGCAGGTGTATAACGGCCTGGCAGGAATGTGGCTCATTGAAGATGAAGTCAGCAAATCCTTGCCCATCCCTAATCACTATGGCGTTGATGATTTTCCGGTCATCATTCAGGACAAGCGCCTGGACAACTTCGGCACGCCAGAATATGTCGAGCCGGGCAGCGGCGGTTTTGTTGGCGATACGCTGTTGGTTAACGGCGTGCAGGGGCCATACGTTGAAGTTTCTCGCGGCTGGGTACGCCTGCGTTTACTCAACGCCTCTAACGCGCGTCGTTATCTGCTGCAAATGAGCGACAGCCGCCCGATGCACGTTATTTCAGGCGATCAGGGCTTTTTACCTGCTCCCGTCTCGGTTAAACAGCTTTCTTTGGCGCCCGGCGAGCGGCGCGAAATTCTGGTTGATATGACCGAGGGGAAAGAGGTTTCCATTACCTGCGGCGAAGCGGCGGGGATTATGGATCGCATTCGCGGCTTCTTTGAGCCCTCCGGCATTCTTATCTCTACGCTGGTATTAACGCTGCGTCCAACCGGCCTGTTGCCGCTGGTTACGGATAGCTTGCCAATGCGCCTGCTGCCGGATGAAATTATCAACGGCAGCCCGTCACGCAGCCGGGATATTACGCTTGGCGATGAGCCCGGTATTAACGGCCAGCTATGGGATATTAAACGTATCGATATCCAGACGCAGCAGGGGAGCTGGGAGCGCTGGACCGTGCGTTCGGATATGCCGCAGTCCTTCCATATTGAAGGCGTGAGCTTCCTGATTAAGAACGTTAACGGCGCCGCACCCTTTGGCGAAGATCGTGGCTGGAAGGATACGGTCTGGGTCGATGGCCAGGTTGAACTGCTGGTTTATTTCGGCCAGCCCTCCTGGGAGCACTTCCCGTTTCTCTATTCCAGCCAGACGCTGGAAATGGCGGACAGAGGCTCGATTGGTCAGCTTCTGGTCAACCCTGCGCCTTAACTATCTGACTTCTGCCCTTACTTTGTAGTGAGGGCAAATATAACATTACATTAACCCTTCATTTATTACCTGCAACCTGCGTATAATCGCCGGCTTTGGTTACTTTTACATCATTTTTTCGGAAAGCTATATGAGCTCTGTAAGCTTGATCCAGCCCGATCGCGAACTCTTTTCGTGGCCGCAATACTGGGCGGCCTGTTTCGGCCCGGCACCGTTTTTACCCATGTCACGCAAGGAAATGGATGATTTAGGCTGGGATAGCTGCGACATCATTCTGGTCACCGGAGATGCGTACGTTGACCACCCAAGCTTTGGCATGGCTATCTGTGGCCGCATGCTGGAGGCTCAGGGCTTCCGTGTGGGAATAATCTCCCAGCCGGACTGGAACAGCAAAGAAGACTTTATGCGTCTGGGCAAGCCGAACCTGTTTTTCGGCGTGACCGCGGGCAACATGGATTCCATGATCAACCGCTATACCGCCGACCGCAAACTGCGTCACGACGATGCTTATACGGCGGATAACGTCGCGGGTAAGCGTCCTGACCGCGCCTCGCTGGTCTACACCCAGCGCTGTAAAGAAGCCTGGCGTGATGTGCCGGTTATCCTTGGCGGTATCGAAGCGAGCCTGCGTCGCACCGCGCACTACGATTACTGGTCCGACACCGTTCGCCGCTCCATTCTGGTGGACGCCAAAGCCGACATGCTGATCTTTGGCAACGGCGAACGCCCGCTGGTGGAGGTGGCTCATCGTCTGGCGATGGGTGAGAAGATTGATGAAATAAGCGATGTGCGTAACACCGCGATGATGCGTAAAGAAGCGATGCCGGGCTGGACCGGCGTGGACTCCACGCGTCTGGATACGCCGGGACGCATCGACCCTATTCCCCATCCGTACGGCGAAGATTTACCCTGTGCTGAAACGGGCAAACCCGATGGCCCGCTTGTACAGGAGCCAAAGGCCGTTGTCGTTCAGCCGCCGCGCCCTAAGCCGTGGGAAAAAACTTACGTGCTGCTGCCGTCGTTTGAAAAAGTGAAAAACGACAAAGTGCTCTATGCACACGCTTCGCGCATTTTGCACCATGAAACCAACCCGGGCTGCGCGCGTGCGCTGATGCAAAAGCATGGCGATCGCTATATCTGGATCAATCCGCCTGCCATTCCGCTTTCCACCGATGAGATGGACGGCGTGTTTGCTCTGCCATATAAGCGTGTGCCGCATCCATCTTATGGCAAGGCCCGTATTCCCGCGTATGAAATGATTCGCTTCTCGGTCAACATCATGCGTGGCTGCTTCGGCGGCTGTTCATTCTGCTCAATCACCGAGCATGAAGGGCGCATCATTCAGAGCCGTTCTGAAGATTCGATCATCAATGAAATCGAAGCTATGCGCGACACGGTTCCGGGCTTTACCGGCGTGGTTTCTGATCTTGGTGGTCCGACGGCAAACATGTATATGCTGCGCTGTAAATCGCCGCGTGCTGAACAAACCTGTCGCCGTTTGTCCTGCGTTTACCCGGACATTTGTCCGCACATGGACACCGACCACGAGCCGACCATCAATCTTTACCGTCGTGCCCGTGAGCTGCCGGGAATTAAAAAAATTCTTATCGCATCCGGTGTGCGTTATGACATCGCGGTAGAAGATCCACGTTATATCAAAGAGCTGGCTACGCACCACGTGGGTGGCTATCTGAAGATCGCGCCAGAGCACACCGAAGAAGGGCCGTTGTCGAAGATGATGAAGCCGGGAATGGGCAGCTATCAACGCTTTAAAGAGTTATTCGATACCTATTCGAAACAGGCCGGGAAAGAGCAGTATTTGATCCCTTACTTCATCTCTGCGCACCCGGGTACGCGCGATGAGGATATGGTGAACCTTGCGCTGTGGCTGAAGAAAAACCGTTTCCGTCTGGATCAGGTGCAGAACTTTTATCCGTCTCCGCTCGCGAACTCTACCACCATGTATTACACCGGTAAGAACCCGCTGGGCAAGATAAGCTACAAAAGTGAAGAGGTCGTGGTGCCGAAGGGCGATCGCCAGCGTCGTCTGCACAAGGCGTTGCTGCGCTATCACGATCCGGCGAACTGGCCGATGATCCGTGAGGCGCTGGAAGCGATGGGTAAAAAGCACCTGATTGGTGGCCGCCGCGAATGCCTGGTGCCGTCGCCGACGTTAGAAGAGATGCGTGAAGCGCGTCGTTATAACCGCCAGTCGAAGCCGGCGCTGACGAAACACACGCCGATCGCGCACCAGAGACGACCTGCCGCAGCGGGGGCGAAGTTTGCGCCTAAGGCGGGAGCAAAAGCCGGGACGAAGAAGAGACCAGCTTAAACAGAAAACCTTCCCCGTAAGTGTGGGGAAGGCTTCAGACCCATAACAAATCTAAAACGACACGATACGACCATGTGTCACTGAAAATCTAACAAGGAAAATCAAGCCGTTGATTTTCGCCTGATAACCACAAAGAAGGAAAAACCACGCTTTTTCCTTCTTTGTCAGCAACCTAAAGCCTTCCCAATATGGTAGGGAAGGCTTTAAGCGTTAATCACCAAACACATCCGGATCGGGTCCCAGACGTTTATTGCTGTCCAGCTTCGCAATCTCACCTAATTCGTCTTTATCGAGACGGAAATCAAACACGTTAAAATTCTCAACAATGCGCGACGGGGTGACCGATTTCGGGATCACCACCAGGCCGCTGTCCAGATGCCAGCGAATAACAATCTGCGCAGGCGTTTTGCCATATTTATCGGCCAGGTCGCGAATGACTTTTTGATCGAAAACGCCTTCACCCCCCTGCGCCAGCGGGCTCCATGATTCGGTCTGAATCTTGTGCGTGGCGTTCCAGGAATGAAGCTGACGCTGTTGCAGCAGGGGATGGAGTTCAATCTGGTTGATAACCGGCGTAACGCCTGTTTCATCAATCAGCCTTTGCAAATGGTTGACCTGGAAATTACAGACGCCGATGCTTTTCGCCAGCCCCTGCTTGTGCAGCTCAATCATCCCCTTCCAGGCTTCAACATAGTGGTCTTTACTCGGTACAGGCCAGTGCATCAGGTAGAGATCGACGCTATTAAGCTGCAGTTTCTTCAGGCTCTCTTCCAGCGCCTGGCGCGGGCGCTGCTGATCTTCATTCCAGAGTTTGGTGGTGATGAATAACTCATCGCGCGGCAGGCCTGCATTTTTCAGAGCGTTGCCCACGCCGTCTTCATTTTTGTACGCTGCGGCAGTATCAATTGAGCGATAACCGACCTCCAGAGCCTTATCAATGGCGAGCATTACCTCTTCATTACTGGCTTGCCACACGCCGAGGCCCAACTGAGGCATCACGTTCCCGTCCTGGAGCTTGATTACTGTTGAACTTGCCATGCGTTTCTCCTTAATGAGCGATTCACCGGGGCCAGGCCCCGGTGTAACAATTGCATTTAAGTCTGGACCAAATACCCGAAAACGAAAACCAAATGGCTAAATTACTTAGCGCGCCGCTTCGTAGATGCGACGGCTTACATCAAGCGTAATGTCCTGGTTCTCACCGAGCTGCGTCATGCCTTTCTCTTCAAGTTTGGCCAGCAGCGCAGGGATAGTGCTGCCGTCCAGATCGTAAGCGGAAAGCCGGGTTGGCGCGCCCATTTGTTCGAAGAAATTACGCGTTGCCTCAATGGCTGCGTCAATACGCTCTTCTTCGCAGCCGTTGGTAATGTTCCAGACGCGCTGTGCGTACTGCAACAGTTTGGCGTGTTTCTCTGCACGTTTTTCATTCAGCAGGGAAGGTAACACAACCGCCAGCGTTTGCGCGTGATCCAGGCCGTGCATCGCGGTCAACTCGTGGCCCAGCATATGCGTTGCCCAGTCCTGCGGTACGCCTGCCCCAATCAGACCGTTCAGCGCCTGAGTGGCGGCCCACATGACGTTGGCACGTACGTCGTAGTTTTCTGGCTCTTTCA
>DALYUA010000146.1:0-7618 GCA_031993245.1 Buttiauxella sp.
CCCATTGGTCTGGCGGAATATAGCCGCGCGCGCTATTGAGCAACGACGCCTGCGGCAGGCTGATATCCAGCCGCAGACTGGCAAAATCAAATGCCGTCTCCGCACCGGGAATAGCCTCGCTTATTGGCACACATTCGCCTGCTTTATATTTCCTAAGGCCCGGATAAGCGAGCATATTCAGCCCAAGACGCTTAAGCCAGGCGACATCGAGGCATGGCGTAAGGCCGCCGGACTTAACGGATTCGCCCGCCCCGGCGTTAGCTGCCTCCACAAACTGCAAATCTTCGGTGGCGATAAACTCATCGTTGCGCCAGATATCCACGCGGTACTTGCCCGGCGCCTGATGGCTGCCTTTCTCAAAACGCGACAGATCCGCCACGGAAGCGGCATCTTCGGATAAAAATGCCGGGTTGAAGTAGCTTTCTGCAACGCTTATCCCGGGCCAGAGCGCCGCCATGACCAGCGCCGACAATGGTGCAACGGTGAGCGCCTGCTGCGTGAGAGACTTTTTCATCATTTCTCTTTCCCAATTATCGCCAGGCAACATCACTGCATCTGACCTGCTTGCACTGGCGTGACCGCGCCATAGTCATTCACGGTCTGGAAAGAGATGCTTCCGGCGCTGCCTGCTGGCACAGTCACCTGCGCCACGCTCTTCGGCGCGACCATAGTATTTGCCAGCTTCTGGTTGCCGATTTTCAGGTTGACCGTCGAAACATAATACGGCGACGGATTATGCAGGATCAGGCGCTCACCGCTACGGCTGAAACGCAGTTGTTTCACCGCTTCTTCCGGCTGCATCTGCAGATTTTTCGGACGCACAAACAGCTTGATGCGCGACAAAATAGCCAGTTGCAGCACGTTGTTACTCTCAACGGTATTTTTATCCACCGATGGAATGGCCTTCACGTTCAACCAGTAAATGGACTCACGATCCTGGGGTAACGGCTGACCAACATAGATAATGCGCAGGGTGTTTTCGCTTTTCGCCTCGCTGACAAACAGCGGCGGCGTGATGATAAAACTGTTATCTTTTTTGCCGAGGTTATTTTCCACCCACGAATTCACCAGATAACGTTCTTTGGTATCGCTATTAGTAATGGAAAGTGAAGTCTGCTTCGCATCGGCGGGATAAATAACGCGGGTAGCGCCGAGGCCGATTCCCCCGCCTGCCTGAGCGGAAAAATTTATTAGCAGGCATAACACTGCGGCCACGCCTGATTTAAATAAAATATTTATCACGACAGATACCATTAAATTGTGAATGCTTTGGCTCAGGGATAAACCAGCGTGAACCAGACATCCGAATGAATATTTCCCGGCAATACTCGTTCGGAGACCGAACGGTAGCGAGCGGTGAAATGGAAAATCATTTCCCGGGTTTTAACTGGCGTAAAATAACCCGGTGCGGTATTTGGAATAATAAGCTGCTGCTTGCTGTCAAATAAGGCAAGCCCGATGCCGGTGCTGGCGTCATTGCCATTTACGCTGGTCGCAGCCAGGAAAACCTGCGGATCTTCTATCGGTGTTGCGCCCTGAAAAGCGATACCCACCTGTTCAGAAACTTCGGCAAGACAGTCGGTCAGGCGAATAGCAAAGGGGATACTGACGGGTGCGTAACTGCCCACGCCCTGAAAAAGAGTGCTGCGGTATTGCCCCATTTGGATGGTCATCTCCTGGCTTTCGGGCGCGACGGCGCAAGCGCCGTTAACCAGCGACCCCCGCATATGTACCTTACCGCCATCAATCACCACCACCCGCTTCGCCTGTACCGGGCTTCCTGCTAACAGCAACAGGAAGAACAGGATTTTCCTTTTCATGTTCGTCTTCTCAGGATTAACGTGAAAACTGCCTCTTCCCTGAGGCATGCATCATCCTTGTGCCTTACGATTACTCGTATTTCATAACGAAAGTGGCGTCAGCGTTGGCCTGGCCCGCAGTTGCAGTAGCCGCCGTAGCTTTATAACGTGCGGTGAAAGGCAGGGTATTAGTCCCGTCATTCAGGTTCTGAGCGGTAGAGAAAGTCGCGCCGTCCGGGGTCAGCACTTTAGACGCACGGTCAAGGATTTGAATCCCTACGCCCGTTGCGGTGGTGCTGTTATCACCGGAGTTGACCGCCAACAGAGTAGGATCAACGGCATCAGCCTGGCCTGCGAAAGCGGCCGCCGCGGTGGCCGCTACGGTGCTGTCACAATCGTTCAGCACGATGGTGAAAGGGATCTGAGCCGACGTATCGCCGACTTTGGTGAAAGAAGCGGTACGATACTGGCCCAGTTTAACAATCTGGCCGTCAGACTGCGTGCTGACCGCGCAGGCCGCGTTAACCAGCTCACCTTGAAAATGAACGGTGCCGCCATTAACGGTAACCGGCGTTGCAGGATCTTCTGCGTGAGCCGCGCCGCTCATCAGGACGATGCCTGCAACCAAAGAAGAAGCAATTTTGCTGTATTTCATGTTTATTCCTTAAATTATTAAAACGCACATCATGGATATTACTGAATATATTTCAGTATTTATTAATTATCTTTATCGTTGCAATAGCCCCCACCGGCCTGATTAACAAGCCAGTGCTCTCCGGTAATTTCCAGCAACGGGATAATTAATTAAATATTTAAAACGCCATCTGGCGACGGGGAGTAAATTAATGGAATTGGGAGTTGAATAATACCCCGTTAAATCTTTATATATCCTAAGCAACATCTTAATAACCACTAAGAAAGCGTGTGAATAGCACACGAAACCGCTGAACAAAGTTGCCAAAACGTTAAATGTGTCACACTTCCAGTGCTACACTGTGCGGCTTTATTGCAAAAGCGTGTCTGGTGACAAAATTGAGTGAGCGTATTGAAGAAAAAATCCAGCCGGGAGTGGTCATCCGCCCCAACTGGTCGGCAGTTTTTGCCGTGGCGTTTTGCGTCGCCTGCCTGATTACCGTGGAATTTTTACCGGTGAGCCTGCTGACGCCGATGGCGCAGGAGCTGGGTATTTCAGAAGGCGTGGCCGGGCAATCGGTCACCGTGACGGCGTTTGTCGCCATGTTTGCCAGCCTGTTTGTCACAAGCATCATCCGTACAACCGACAGACGCTACGTCGTTTTCCTCTTCGCCGTGCTGCTCACCCTCTCCTGCCTGCTGGTCTCTTTTGCGAATAACTTCACGCTGCTGCTGTTGGGACGAGCCTGTCTGGGGCTTGCGCTGGGCGGTTTCTGGGCGATGTCGGCCTCGCTGACCATGCGTCTGGTTCCGGCCAGAACGGTGCCAAAAGCGCTGTCGGTGATCTTTGGTGCGGTTTCTATCGCGCTGGTTATCGCCGCACCGCTGGGAAGTTTTTTGGGCGGGATTATTGGCTGGCGCAACGTGTTTAACGGCGCGGCATTGATGGGCGTGGTTTGCATTCTTTGGGTGTGGAAGGCGCTGCCGTCGCTGCCGGGCGAATCCAACCGCCATAAACAAAACATGTTCGGCCTGCTTAAGCGCCCCGGCGTGCTGGCTGGCATGGCGGCCATCTTTATGGCCTTCGCCGGGCAGTTCGCCTTCTTCACCTATATCCGTCCGGTGTATATGACGCTGGCAGGTTTTGACGTGGATGGCCTCACGCTGGTGCTGTTGAGTTTTGGTATCGCAAGCTTTGTGGGAACCTCACTCTCTGCCGTATTCCTGAAGCGTTCGCTGAAGCTCGCGCTGGCCATCGCCCCCCTGGTCCTGGCGCTTAGCGCTTTAACGCTGGTGCTGTGGGGAACAGATAAAATTGTGGCGTCGGCCGTCGCCATTATCTGGGGCTTTGCTTTCGCGCTGATACCGGTCGGCTGGTCCACGTGGATCACCCGCTCGCTTGCCGATCAGGCTGAAAAAGCTGGATCTATTCAGGTGGCGGTCATTCAGCTTGCAAATACCTGCGGCGCCGCGGTCGGCGGCTACGCGCTGGATAACCTCGGCCTGCTGTCGCCGCTGGTGCTGTCCGGCAGCCTGATGCTGCTGACGGCGCTGCTGGTGGCGGCGAAGGTGCGGGCTAAATAAATCAAAGGGTGCAGGTTTATTCGCACCCTTTAACTTTTTGCTGGTCTGCTGTTTGCTGCGGAAATATTATTTACCGGAATAAAATCAAACTATAAGCGACAGGAGAGCAAGAAAATGACAACCGCTGGTGTACGTAAAATTACAGGCTGGACTGCTGTTATGACATTACTCGCTTCCGTAGTGATGTTTTATCCTCCCTGGACAAGATTTATCATGTACCCCTTAACCTTTTGCCTGATTGCAGGTTTTTTATGGATTATTGAAAATAAAAAAGATCGGCTGATAAAAGGTTTCGACCTGATATGTTTTGGCGTAATGATGGGCGTTGCCTTCCCTTTTATTCTGATGAAAATATCGCCGGGCGGCCTTTCAGCCGATCTTGAATCCTTCCTTGAAATATATAAAAACATCGCCGTACTTACCTGTGCCGGAGCCGGTGGCGGAATCCTTGCCAATCATGCGGAACATATAGCGCCGAAAAATGATGCTGCCCCATTGCCTGACGATGCGGGTGCTTTGTTCCAGAAAAAGCTGGCACAGATTAACGCTCTCCTTCTTGGTGAACAGAAACAAAGCGCTATTCACACACGCCTGCTGCTGGCCATCCTTGGCGTGCTGATCGTTCTTTGCGTGATTTTACTGCTCCGGTAGATTAATCGTCCTTGCGCCGATAAAAAGGCCGATCCCCTAAAATAGTCGCGCGGTGCATGATGCGGCGTGCCGGGAGATAATCGGCATTAGCGTAATGCTGCGTGACGCGGTTATCCCAGATGGCGATGTCGTTTTCCTGCCAGCGCCAGCGCACCTGGAACTCTGGTTTGGTGATATGCGCAAAGAGGAACGCCAGCAGCGCGTCGCTCTCTTTTTGGGAGAGATCGACAATGCGCGTGGTGAATCCTTCATTCACAAATAGCGCCTGTTTGCCGCTTACCGGATGGGTGCGCACAACCGGATGATTTAACGGTGGATTTTTGGCGACAGCCTGCCGCCAGCGCGCATGTTCTTCCTCGCTACGGATATGCTTGTATTCCGGGAAGGACTTCCTGAAATCGTGCTCCGCCTCAAGGCCGGAGAGCAGGCGTTTAAACGGCTCGGAAAGCGCCTCATAGGCCGCAATACCGCTGGTCCACAGCGTGTCGCCGCCCGTTTCCGGCAACAGCTTCGCCGCGAGGATTGCCCCGGCTGGCGGCGTGTCGATAAAGGTGACATCGGTATGCCAGTTGTCGTTATCCGGCGGATTATCGTTGTGGGTATCCAGCACGATAATTTCTTCCACGCCTTCCGCATGTGGATAGACAGGATGAATATGCAGGTCACCGAACCGCATCGCCAGCGCACGCTGCTGCGAAGGCGTAATCGCCTGGTCGCGGAAGAACAGTACCTGATGGCGAATCAGGGCATGGTAAAGCTGCTCAAACTGGTTATCGCTCAGCCCGCGCGTCAGATCCACGCCGCTCACCAGCCCGCCGATGTAAGGCCCCAGTGGCGCAATATTTACTTTTTCACTCATTGTCCTTCTCCATGCCATGGGGTTAACCGGCGCTGTAACGCACGCAGACCCAGCTCTAAACAAAACGCGATAACGGCAATCACGCCGATGCCCGCAAGCACCACATCGGTTGCCAGAAACTCACCAGCGGACTGCACCATAAAGCCCAGGCCGCGAGTGGCGGCGATAAGCTCTGCGGCCACCAAAGTTGACCAGCCTACGCCCAGACCGATGCGGAACCCGGTAAGGATTTCCGGTAGCGCACCGGGCAAAATGACATGCCATACAACCTGCGCGCGGGTTGCCCCCAGCGCGCGTGCTGCCCGAACACGAACCTGCTGAACGCTGCGCACGCCAGCCATGGTTGACATCGCTACGGGCGCGAAAATCGCCAGATAAATCAGCAGAATTTTGGAGGTTTCACCGATGCCGAACCAGATCACCATTAGCGGCAGATAGGCCAGCGGCGGCACCGGGCGGTAAAGCTCAATCAGCGGATCGAGCATGCCGCGCACCGTGGGGCTTAAGCCCATCGCGATGCCCACCGGAATGCCAATCAGCACCGCGGCTGCCAGCGCCGTGAGAATGCGCAGCAGGCTGGCGGCCAGATGCTGCCAGAGCGTTGCATCCATAAAGCCTTCCGGCCCGGCGATGCTAATCAGCTTGCTCAGCACCTGCCCCGGCGGCGGCAGAAATAGCGGGCTAATCCACTGTTCGGCAGCCACCCACCACCACAGCAGAACGATAGATGTCAGCGTGATAAGACTTAACGTAATCTGACGAGAAAACGGCCAGCGCAGGGCGACGCGCCTGCGACGCGGTTTATCCGGAATGACGATGCTCACTGGAAGCCCTCCCGCTGTTCAAATACACGGCTGAGCACGTACTCGCGCTTAGCGATAAATTCAGGATCGGATTTGATGCTGCGGCATGGCTCGCCCGCCGCAAAACGGCGGCCAAACTCAAGCGGCAGCCGCTCCAGAACGCGTCCTGGCCCTGATGAGAGCAGCACCAGCTCGGTGGCGAGGAATACCGCCTCTTCAATGTCGTGCGTGATAAGCAGCACCTGGCGGCGGCTTTCGTGCCACAGCCTGAGCAACAGGGTTTGCATCTGCTCGCGGGTAAACGCATCAAGCGCGCCAAAGGGTTCATCAAGCAGCAGAAGCTGCGGTTGGGTGGCAAGCGCGCGGGCGATGCCTTCACGCTGGCGTTGGCCGCCGGAAAGCTGCCAGATACTCCGCTTTGCCTTATCCTCCAGCCCAACTTTACGCAGCATGTCGAGTGCGATCGCCTCGCGCTGCGGCTTTGGCTGCCCGGCAAGCTGCAGGCCGAAGGCGACGTTATCCAGCACCGTTCGCCACGGTAGCAGCCCTTCGTTTTGAAAGACCACGCCACGTTCGGCGCCCGGCCCCGTCACCTGTTTACCCTGCAAGGTAATGCTGCCTGCGTGATAAGGAACAAAACCAGCTATCAGGTTCAGCAACGTTGTTTTGCCGCAGCCAGACGGGCCGAGCACCACCAGCAACTCCCCTTCGTCCACCGTCAGATTGATGTCGTTGAGGACGGTCTTTCCGCCGTAATCGGCGCTGAGTCCTGAAACCTGTAACATGGCCTGCCCCCTTACTGCGCCAGCGTTTTCACGAAACGATCGGTGACGAACTGGCTGTAGTCCGCTTCCACCGCAGGCACTTTGCCCTGCTCCTTCAGGAACTGCGCGGTATCGACAATCGCTTTGTTTACCGGGCCGCTGAGCTGCTCGGTTTGCTGGCCCGGCGTAAGATAGGTATTGCCTTTCACCAGCCCCGGCACGTCGCTTTCCTGCACGCCGCTCAGGCGGGAAAGCTTGCTGAGGTTATCGGGCTGCTTCAGCCAAACATCCGGGTTATCGATATAGCCTTTTTGCGCGGCGAGCGCGCTTTTGGCGAAGGCTGCCACTACGTCAGGATGCTGCTGAGCGAAGTCTTTACGCACAACCCAGACATCAAGCGTTGGCGAGCCCCATTTGCCCACCTGCGCGGAGTCGGTCAGCACCGTGCCGTCTTTTTCCAGCTCGTTTACCGCCGGCGCCCAGACATAGGCTCCGTCGATATCGCCGCGCTGCCAGGCTGCGATA
>DALYUA010000147.1:0-7611 GCA_031993245.1 Buttiauxella sp.
CTCGATTCTTTTACGCGTCCCCTATCAGCATGACGCCAGATTAGAGCGTGCCTTCACTCATCTTGAAGCCGCCCTTGAAAGGATTAACGTGGCAAAATATGCCGCTGGCGAAATGAAGGCGCTGGGCTATCTGTTGAGTAATCTGCACGCCATAGACGCACAGCTTGCTACAATCGAATCCGAGCAGGCTCTTGCCGCCCCACAAAACGATATGGAAAACCGACTTGCTGACGACAAGCTAACGGGATTTGGCGATATCTGGCTGCGCCTTACCCGCAACCTGACGTCTGATTCGGCATTATTCCGTCATGCGGTGCGTATGTCGGTGGTGCTTTGCGTGGGCTACGCTTTTATCCAGCTCACGGGCTTACAGCATGGTTACTGGATCCTGCTTACCAGCCTCTTTGTCTGCCAGCCGAATTACAGCGCTACCCGCAGACGCCTTGCTTTACGTATTGCCGGAACGCTCGCAGGTGTGGCGATAGGCCTGCCCATTTTGTGGTTTGTTCCTTCGCTGGAAGGCCAGTTGATTCTGGTGGTCATCACCGGCGTATTGTTCTTCGCGTTTCGTAACGTTCAGTATGCGCATGCAACTATGTTTATCACTCTGCTCGTGCTGCTGTGTTTCAATTTGCTTGGTGAAGGCTTTGAAGTCGCGTTACCACGCGTGGTTGACACGCTGCTTGGCTGTGCGGTTGCATGGGCTGCGGTAAGTTTTATCTGGCCAGACTGGCGCTTCCGTCGTCTGTCGCTGGTTGTAGAGCGCGCGTTTAACGCCAACTGCCGGTATCTGGACGCTATTCTTGAGCAGTATCATCAGGGAAGAGATAACCGTCTCGAATACCGTATTGCTCGCCGCGATGCACATAACCGCGATGCTGAACTTGCCTCGGTGGTTTCCAACATGTCTTCAGAACCCCGAGTTTCACCTGAAACCCGGGAGACAGCATTCCGTTTATTGTGTCTCAACCATACTTTTAACAGCTATGTGTCAGCGCTGGGCGCGCATCGTGAAAAGATCGATAATAACGAGATCCTGCTGCTGCTGGATGATGCTGTCTGTTACGTTGATGATGCGCTTCACCACTTGCCCGCCGATGAACAGCGAGTGCAACAGGCGCTCACGGGGCTATCGGAAAGAATTGCCCATATCGATCCGGCCCCTGAAACTAAAGAGCCGCTTGTGCTGCAGCAAATTGGACTGCTGGTTTCCCTTCTGCCAGAAATATCGCGCCTTCAACAGCATATCGCTCATCATACCGACTAACGTCTGTGACGTTGTTCGTAACGATAATACCAGTCTAACAGCTCCTGGCGTGTCACTGCCGGGAGCGCTGCCTCATGAATGCCTGAGATAGCGCCGGCGAGGGCGAGAAGGACTTTTACCCCCACGAATTTTTTAACGCTGCGCAGTTTGATCCATGAGCGCCTGGCTCCGTATGCCTTCAGGGTACGCAGGTCTGCAATTCCCGCCTCCCAGAGCCATATCTCTATATTGACCGAAAGGTTTGGGAGATCCTTAAGCCGCCTTTGAGTTTTGCGAACTGATTTCTCACGGCGGGCATTGATGAGTGCGTTATAAGAAAGCTGCAGCAACTTATCCGGGTTTCGCCACAGCTCTTCATCGACCCGATAGTAATTAAGGACGATGGGTCTGCCCCGCTTGCTGTAAATAAGCGGTGGAGCGGCTTTGTTGACGAAATACGTTTCGCTTTCTTCGCATGCGCGCAGGTAGAGCTCTCCTTCCGACACCATAGCAAATACGACGTTACCGATGGCGAGGCTATAGCCACCGAACTGCGATCGATAGGCAATTTCCCCCAGTGACGCGAGGTGTTTTTGTGATTGGTGAATCCTGTTGTAAGATTTAAATTTCATGAATAAGTCCTTAATTATCATGAACTAAAAACCGATTTTATTATTTACCGGTTCCACTAACAGAACAATAATTAACCTGCTTGCTGGCTGCAATCACAATTTAACAATTCCGGGAAATACATAAAGAATTTGCGAGATGCTTTCAGAAATTTAGATTGATCTTTGCTCGCTCAGGGGATACTGTATAAACATACAGTAACACATCAGGCGGGACTCACTATGGACACACCGAACTATCGTACTCATATTGGCAGCAGCCCATCCGTTGCGCTTAGCGCTGCGGAATCATTTGCAGGAAACGATGTCAGGGGACTGATTAGTGAAGTGGTTTATAGCGAAGATCAACCATGGATGACTCAGCTGGTATTATTACCCTTACTACAGCAGCTTGGTCAGCAATCTCGCTGGCAGTTGTGGCTGACGCCCCAGCAGAAATTAAGTCGACAGTGGGTACAGGCCTCAGGCTTACCACTTACTAAAGTGATGCAGGTTAGCCAGTTAGATCCGCTTTTTACCGTTGATGCTATGGTAAAAGCATTGCAGACGGGAAATTACAGCGTGGTTATTGGATGGCTATCTGAAGATCTGTCCGATGAAGAGCATCTTCGCCTCTCAAACGCGGCCGAAAAAGGCAACGCTATCGGGTTTATTATGCGACCAACCAGGACTCCCCGATCCGGTTGCAGACCACGGGCCGGTCTAAAAATTCATTCCAGTTTGTATCATTAAGTAAATTTGAGATAAATCCTGGTAATTTTTCTTCGGAAGTTACAACACCTTGTCATTTATCACGAATACCCCGCGCAAGCCGCTTCTGACGCCATTCTTAACGAAACGGCGTGGTTGAATCGCCAGCAAAGCTGTTACTAAATGTGTATGCAAGTCGTTTTTTTTCATATGCCTGACAGAGTTCACACTTGTAAGTTTTCAACTACGTTGTAGACTTTAGCTCGCCAGGGTTGCTCTTCATAACACCGACTGATCGGTAGAGTAACAATTGAGCGTTAACCCGGGCGAAGGATTTAACCCTGGGCTTTGACGAAGTTTAAGGCTCATGGCCTATTTGGATGATAATGAGGCGCAAAAAATGAAAAAGACAGCTATCGCGATTGCAGTGGCACTGGCTGGCTTCGCTACCGTAGCGCAGGCCGCACCGAAAGATAATACCTGGTATGCAGGTGGTAAACTGGGCTGGTCTCAGTACCACGATACTGGTTTCTACGGTAACGGTTATGGCAGCGGTATCGGCAACGGCCCTACCCACGAAAGCCAGCTGGGCGCAGGTGCCTTCGGTGGTTATCAGGTTAACCCGTACGTTGGTTTCGAACTGGGTTATGACTGGTTAGGTCGTATGCCATACAAAGGCAGCGTTGATAACGGTGCTTTTAAAGCTCAGGGCGTTCAACTGACTACCAAACTGAGCTACCCAGTAGCTGACGATCTGGACGTGTATACTCGTCTGGGTGGTATGGTTTGGCGTGCAGACTCCAAAGCAGCTTATGATAACGGTGCTGGCGGTCGTCTGAAAGACCACGACACTGGCGTTTCTCCAGTATTCGCAGGCGGCGTTGAGTGGGCAGTTACCCGTGATATCGCTACCCGTCTGGAATACCAGTGGGTTAACAACATCGGTGACGCGCAAACCGTTGGTACTCGTCCAGACAACGGCATGCTGAGCCTGGGTGTTTCCTACCGTTTCGGCCAGGAAGAAGCTGCACCAGTTGTAGCTCCAGCTCCGGCTCCAGCACCAGAAGTACAGACCAAACACTTCACTCTGAAGTCTGACGTTCTGTTTAACTTCAACAAATCTACTCTGAAACCAGAAGGTCAACAGGCACTGGATCAGCTGTACACCCAGCTGAGCAACCTGGATCCAAAAGATGGTTCTGTTGTAGTTCTGGGCTTCACCGACCGTATCGGTTCTGACCAGTACAACCAGAAGCTGTCTGACCAACGTGCACAGTCTGTTGTTGATTACCTGATTTCTAAAGGTATCCCGGCTAACAAGATCTCCCCACGCGGTATGGGCGAATCTAACCCGGTAACTGGCAACACCTGTGATAACGTAGCGCCTCGCGCTAAACTGATTGATTGCCTGGCTCCGGATCGTCGCGTAGAGATCGAAGTTAAAGGTATCAAAGACGTTGTAACTCAGCCTGCGGCATAAGTTACAGTTATAAAAAAACCCCGCTTCGGCGGGGTTTTTTATTGTCTGAAGAAAGCGAAAATCACGATAAACCTGACAGGGGATTTTATTCTTTACCGAGCAGAGCCTGCAGATCCTGTTTGAGATTCGACATCTGGCTGGCGTATTTCTCTTTACGCTCCGCGTCTTCAATCAGCTGCACTATCGTTTCAGAAAGCGTGCATCCGCGACGCTGGGCAAGCCCTGCCAGCCTTTGCCAGACCAGATATTCCAGATCGATTGATTTCTTGCGGGTATGCTGATGTTCCGCATTAAAATAGCGTTTACGGCGGGCACGTATCGTCTGCTTCATGCGATTATGCAGCACCGGATTCATATGCTGTTCGATCCAGCTCAACACGTGTACAGGTTCATTTTCTAGTTTTAGCAACGCATCTACGGCTTCTTTCGCCGCACTGGCTTCAATATACCGTGTAATTAGCTCACCTTCACGGTGCTTTTTTACCAGATACTTCCACTTCCAGCCGCTCTCGAGATTTTCTAGCTGTTGATATTTCATCGCGATCTCAGTGTGACCCTGTAACCTTCTTCAGGATAACAGTTTTTACCGCTTTCGCTCACCTGAAAAATTAAAGCTGTGAGCCGGATAAGCTTGTCAGCAACCATTAACCGTGTGCTGCCCGGCCTATTCTTGTATAATCGCGCCTTTGACATCTGATTAATAAATAGCGACTTTGACGACTAATCGACTTGAATGGCGTGCCCTTGTTCCCGATACCGAGAGTTATCAGGAAATTTTTGCGCAGCCTTATGACACTGACTCTGCGCCCTTCTCCGCTGTCCAGCCACGTCTGTTTTACGGCCTGGAGCAGTTGAGCCAACCGGTAGCCTCGGCCTCACTGATGCTGGTAAAAGCCGCTGAAGAATCCGAGTACCTTAATTTACTGGCCGCCGCAGCCCGCGGAGTATGGCCGGCAGCCGAAACGCTGACCGGCGGTCATTACCTTATCGAAGGCACTCGAGTAACGTTGCGCCCAGCCGAAGAAAGCGATGGCTCTTTTACAGGACGTGGTGATGTTGTCGTTGCTGATTGGGTCGAAACCGAGCAGCTTTTTGGCTGCGTGCGCCAGTTTGCAGGTGAAATCAGCCTGACACCCGGTGCCATACACCGGGCAAATGGCGGCGTGCTGGTGCTCTCTTTACGAAGCGTGTTGGCTCAACCTTTACTGTGGTTACGTCTGAAACAGATGATGGCCCAGGGGCGTTTCGACTGGATCTCACCAGACGAGTCTCGTCCACTGCCGGTGAGCATTCCTTCCCTGCCTCTGAACCTGAAACTTATTCTGGTTGGCGAGCGTGAATCGCTGGCCGATTTTCAGGACATGGAGCCCGAACTGGCATCGCAGGCTATCTACAGTGAATTTGAAGAGAACCTTCAGATTGTCTCTGCTGACGATATCGTGCTCTGGTGCCAGTGGATTCATGCGATTGCGAAAGCGAAGAATTTGCCTTCACCTGCGCACGATGCCTGGCCTGTCCTGGTTCGGGAAGCTGTTCGCTATACGGGCGATCAGGAGACACTGCCGCTGTGCCCTCTGTGGTTAACCCGACAGCTAGGTGAAGTCGCCGCCTTTACTGAGGAATCGACCTTTAGCGGGGAGCAACTTTCTCAGATGCTGATTCAGCGCGAGTGGCGGGAAGGCTATCTTGCTGAACGTATGCAGGATGAAATTCTGCTTGAGCAAATCCTGATTGAGACCGAAGGTGAAATGGTCGGGCAAATCAACGCCCTGTCGGTCATTGAATTCCCGGGCCACCCACGCGCGTTTGGTGAGCCTTCGCGTATTAGCTGCGTCGTACACGTTGGCGACGGGGAATTTACAGACGTCGAGCGGAAAGCGGAATTAGGCGGCAATATTCACGCCAAGGGCATGATGATTATGCAGGCGTTTTTAATGTCCGAGCTGCAGCTTGAGCAGCAAATTCCTTTTTCTGCCTCAATCACATTTGAACAGTCATACAGCGAAGTCGACGGCGACAGCGCTTCTATGGCTGAACTGTGCGCATTAATCAGCGCCCTTGCAAATATTCCTCTTTACCAGCATATAGCGATAACGGGCTCCGTCGATCAGTTTGGCCGGGTACAGCCTGTTGGCGGTCTGAATGAGAAAATTGAAGGGTTCTTCCGCATTTGCCAGCAGCGAGAATTGACCGGTCAGCAGGGCGTCATTATTCCTGCTGCCAACATACGCCATCTTTGCCTTCATCAGGATGTTCTGGACGCCGTAGAACAGGGCCAGTTCTCAATCTGGGCCATCGATGAGGTGGCAGATGCGCTACCCTTATTAACGAATCTGCCATGGGATGGCGAAGGACAAAACACTCTGATGCACGCCGTCCAGGAGCGAATCGCTCAGGCCAGTGCACAGGACATTCGGCACCGATATCCCTGGCCACTGCGTTGGCTCAACTGGTTCAACCACAACTGATCGGACTTGTTGAGCGTACACGTGTTAGCTAACCTGCGTGCTTCATTATAAAAAGGCTTACTGTAGACATGGTAGATAAACGCGAATCCTATACAAAAGAAGATCTTCTTGCCTCTGGTCGTGGTGAACTGTTTGGCGCTGAAGGCCCACAGTTACCTGCGCCTTCCATGCTGATGATGGACCGCGTGGTCAAGATGACCGAAGACGGCGGTAACTTCGATAAAGGTTACGTTGAAGCAGAATTAGATATTAACCCCGATCTGTGGTTCTTCGCTTGCCACTTCATCGGCGATCCGGTGATGCCTGGCTGTCTGGGTCTGGATGCGATGTGGCAGCTGGTAGGCTTCTACCTCGGCTGGCTGGGCGGCGAAGGTAAAGGGCGTGCGCTTGGTGTGGGTGAAGTTAAATTCACCGGCCAGGTACTGCCAACCGCGAAGAAAGTGACCTACCGTATTCACTTCAAACGCATTGTGAACCGTCGCCTGATCATGGGCCTTGCGGATGGGGAAGTGCTGGTTGATGGCCGTGTCATTTACACCGCTACCGATTTGAAAGTAGGTTTGTTTAAAGATACTTCTGCTTTCTAATCCTCTGAAACGTGAAACCTCCGCACGGCGGAGGTTTCATTCAACTTAAAGAGACAGTGATTACGCGGTAACCGCCCTGTCTTCCATGGCTTCTCGCCAGCCTCCCATCCAGTACGACCTCTGATTTAGTGCCTGATAAGGACATATCTCTTTGGAGCGTCCTGCGATACCTGCTTGATAACCACGTTGATGAGCCCGTTCCAGGCGATCTCGTTTTTGTCTCTTCATGCCTCGTTTCCCTCATTTCTTTATCTGGTGGAAAGAAAACAGTGATTACAAAATGTGCAACCACATGTAAGGGATACCTGCAAACGTCCTTATCGTCAATGCGCAAAATTCACGCCAGTGTCATATTTGTGAGCTACTCAAAATATCATTTGTACAAAAACTGTGATGTCGCACAAGTAATACGCTCATGCTAAAAGAAAAGCTGCGCTTCGCGGTTAAGGCGAAAAGCGCAGCTTTTTTGTGCGGAAAAGCTAAATTAGTTCAGACGAGTTAGCTGGCTTGC